>NZ_JBHVDI010000160.1:0-8730 GCF_042802875.1 Kocuria sp. NPDC057446
CCCCCGTCCCTCGCGAGGGACGGGGGCCGGTGCACGTCCGTCGTGCGGGACGGCCGCCGCTCGGCCGGCGGACCGGGCGCCCTCAGCCGACCGTGATGCGCACCCGGGCCGGGAGCAGGGCGTCGAGGTCGCCGTCCAGGGCGAGGGCGGGCGTGGACGAGCCGAGGGCGGCGTCCGGGACGCCGCCCACCGCCATGCGCAGGGCGAGCTCGGTGGTCAGCCACGGGGTGGTGCCGTAGCCGGGGTTGCCCTGCGCCTCGAGCGCGGCGGGGAAGCGGCTGCCCTCGTGGGTGGTGAAGACGCCGCGGGTGGTCCACGACCAGCCGGTGAGCACGTCGCCCTCCGGTCCCGTCCCCACCTGGGGCAGGACGCCCGCCAGGACGCCGGCGAGCCGGGCGCGCAGCGGGTGCGGCAGGCTGGCGGCGACACCTGCGAGCGACTGGAACACCGCCACCGCCACGGCGGCGGCGGAGCGCCCGGCCCCGCGGAGCCCGCCCGCGCGGCCGAGGTCCATGGCCTCGCGGAAGGCCACGGGGTGGGCGGCGGCCCCCGGGACGGGACTGAGGGCCTGGGTGCGGTGCACCACCGGGGGGTTGATCGCCGCGAGCGGGCTCATGGCCGCGAGCACCCGGCCGCCGGCGGTCCGGGCGCGCAGACGGAGCGGGCTGAAGGCACGGACGGCGTCGGGGTCGGCGGCGGTCCCGCTGCCGGGTGCGGGGTCCGGCAGGCGGGCGGCGACGTCCCCGGTGCGGGCCGGGTCGGGATCCCGCAGCACCTCGACGAGGCTCTGCACGGTCCCGCCCGAGACCGACTCGGAGAACCCGCTGCCCGGAGGGGTGCGCACGGAGGTCACGAGGTCCGCGGTGCGCAGCGTCTCGCCGCGGGCGGCGGCGTGCCGCCGGGCGGCGTCGACGAGGACGTCGGCGGGCAGGGCCTCGAAGCCCGCCGTGTGCACGAGCGCGACCCCGGCGGCCCGCGCGGCCTCGTGCAGGTCCCGGTCGGTCCGGTGGACGAGCTGGGACTCGCCCGTCACGTCGAGGTAGTGAGTGCCCTCCGCGACGCACGCGGCGAGCACGGGGGGCGCCAGGCGGGTGAAGGGACCCGCGAGATCGATCAGCACGTCGAGCCGGCGGACGAACGCGCGCAGGGAGCCGGGGTCGGCGATGTCGGCGTGCAGCACCTCGGGGACCGGCAGATCGCGCTCGGCGCACAGGGCGCGCACCCGCTCGGGGTCCCGGGCGCCGACGACGACGTCCACCCCCGCCTCGGGTGCCCGCGCCAGGAGGTGGGCCAGCGCCACGCGCCCGGTGATGCCGGTGGCGCCGAGGAGGCCCACGACGGGGCGGGAGTTCTGCTCGGGTTGCATCCGGCCACTCTAGGGGACCGGCCGGGACGCCGGCCGGGACCAGACGTACCGCGGGTACCGGGCACGGACCAGGGACTCCTGGGTGTCTCGGGACTCCTGGGTGTCTCGGGCGTCCTGGGTGTCCGTCGTCCCTGGTGACGGTCAGGTGCAGGTCCTACCGTGGTGGCCAGGAATCCGCGCCCAGCGACGCCCGAGAAAGGACCCGCCGTGACCGCCTCCCCGGCAGACACCGCCCGCAGCGACCTCCGACCCACGACCCCGGACCGCGTGCGGCAGGTCGCGGTCACCGTCAGTGAGATCGCGTGCCTGCTGGGCACGCTCGTCGGGATCGGGGTGTTCGGCACCCGGGTCGAGGAGTCCTCCGGCGGCAGCCTCTCCGCGGACGCCACCCTGCTCGCCCCGGCCGGCACGGCGTTCTCGATCTGGTCGGTGATCTACCTGGGGCTGTTCGCCTACACCGTCTGGCAGTGGCTGCCCTCGCGGACGACGGATCCCCGGGCCCGCGCCACCGGCTGGCTCGCGGCGGCGTCCATGCTCCTCAACGCCGGCTGGCTGCTGGTCACCCAGCAGGGCTGGATCTGGGCCAGCGTCGGGGTCATCGTCGTCCTGGTCCTGGTCCTGGGCCTGCTGGTGGTGCGCCTGACGGAGGTCCCCGGCCGGCGCGGAGCGCTCGACGTGGTCGTGGTGGACGGCACCTTCGGGCTGTACCTGGGCTGGGTGTCCGTCGCGACGGCGGCCAACGTGGCGGCCGCCCTCGTGGCCTCGGGCGTGCCGCAGGAGGGCCGGGGTGCGGAGTGGATCGGCGTCGGCGTCGTGCTCGTGCTCGCCGCGGTGGTCGCGGCCGTGCAGAGCCGGGTCGGCGGCCGCTGGGCCGTGGCCGCCGCCGCCGCGTGGGGGCTGTCCTGGATCGCGGTCGGCCGTGCCACGGACGAGCCGCGGTCCATGATCCTGGCCTGGGGCGCGGCCGCGGCGGCGGTCCTCGTGGTGCTCGCCACGGCGTACTTCCGCCGGCGCGCCGGCGGTCGCGGAGGCGCCGGTCAGCGGGTCGACACCGGCAGCGGCGCCGCTCGGAGCGGCGCGGTCCACAGCGGCTCCGGTCGGCACGGCACCGGTCGGACCGGTGCGGCCCAGGACGGGGTCGACCGGTACGGTGCCGGAAGAACGGTGGACGGGCAGCGCTGAGGACCCACCGCGTGCTCGTCCCGCCGGATCCCCGTGGGCCGGCTCAGCGGCGCAGCCGCCGGAGGGCTCGCAGGGCGGCGTCCCCGTAGCCGCCGCCGAAGCGGACGGCGTGCACCAGCAGCGGGGGCAGCTGGTACCACGGCACCCGGTCCTGCCACCCGGGCGCGAGCGGGTGCTCGGCGGCGTAGGCGGTCAGGCACTCCTCGCCGAAGCCCCCGAACAGCAGCATCATCGCGATGTCGACCTCGCGGTGCCCCCAGTGCGCCGAGGGGTCGATCAGCCAGTTCCGCCCGCGGCCGTCCACGATCCGGTTCCCGGCCCACAGGTCACCGTGCACCAGGGTGGGCGGCTCCGGCGGCCCGGCGAGCTCCTCGGCGCGCGGGGTGAGCTCCTCGAGCAGGTCCGCGGCGGCCGGGGCGATCCGGCCGGCCCCGACCGCGTCCTGCAGGAGCGGACGGATCCGCCGGTCGAGCAGGAACCCCGCCCAGTCCTGGGTCGGGGACAGGTCCACCTCGAAGGACCCGATCCGCCCGGGCAGCTCCGGGTCGAGCCCGCCGAAGGCCTCCCCGTGCACACGGTGCAGCGCCGCGAGCCCTCGCCCGCACTCCTCCTCGGTGCCGGGCCGGCGCGGACCGGGGGCCTCGTCGATCCACTCCAGGACGATGCCGCGCTCCGTCCACCGCACCACCTCGGGCACTCCGAGGAGCTCCGGCGCGTGCTCCCGCAGAGCGTGCAGACCGGCGACCTCCACCGCCATCATCCCGGCGGGCGGGTCCGCCATGGTCTTCGCGAACAGGGGTCCCCGCGCCGTCTCCAGGCGGAAGGCCGACGCGGTGTCACCGCCGCCGAGGGGCGTGGCCCGTTCCACCCCGAGCCCGTCGACGAGGCCGTCGGTGAGGTCCTGCGGCAGTCCGGCCGCCCGGTCGAAGGTGCTCATGCCGTCCGTTCTCCTCGATCTGTGCTGCCCTGCGACGCTGCCCTGCGACGCTGCTCTGCGACGCTGCCCTGCGACGCTGCTCCGTGCCGGCCTCCGCGCTCGACGTCCGCACCGGCCCTGCCGGTGTCCGCGCCGTGGCGGCGCCTACTTCTGGAGCCGATCCGCGAGGGTGACGCCGGCCCGCGCCCGCACCACGGCGTCGACGGCGCGGATGAACCCGAGGTGGCTGAAGGCCTGCGGGAAGTTCCCGGCGAGCCGTCCGCGCCCGGGATCGTACTCCTCGGCGTAGAGGCCGAGGTCGTTGGCGTAGTCCGCGAGCTGCTCCAGGAGCTCACCGGCGTCGTCCACCCGGCCGCTGCGCGCGTACTGCTCCACGAGCCAGAACGTGCAGATGAGGAAGGGGTACTCACCGCCCTCGATGCCGTCCAGGCCGGAATCGGTCCGGTAGCGGTGCACCAGCCCGTGCGGTCCTCGCAGGTCCTGCTCGATCCGGGCCACGGTGCCGAGCATCCGCGGGTCGTCGTAGGCCACGAAGCCCGTGTGCGGCAGCTGCAGCAGCGAGGCGTCCACCTCGGTGTTGTCGTAGGTCTGCGTGAACGTGTTCAGCTCCGCGTCGAACCCCTGCTCGAGGATCTCGGCGCACAGCCTGTCCCGCAGGTCCCGCCACCGCTGCACCGGCCCGGAGAAGCCGTGCTCCTCCACGGCCCGCACCCCCTGGTCGAAGGCCGCCCACATCATGGCCCGCCCGTGCACGAAGAACGCGGAGGAGCCTCGCATCTCCCAGATCCCGTGACCGGCCCGGTCGAAGTTGCGCTCGCAGAAGCGCAGCAGGTTCTTCTGCAGCCCCCACGACCACCGGTCCTCCTCCACGCCGGCGTCCCGGAGGGCGGCGAGGGCGAGCATGACCTCCCCGACCACGTCCGCCTGGTACTGCCCCACGGCGCCGTTGCCGATCCGCACGGGGGTCGAGGCCTCGTACCCGCCGAGGTGGCCCAGCTCGCTCTCGGGCAGCCGGCGCTCCCCGGCCAGGCCGTACATGATCTGGACCTGGTCGGGGTCCCCGGCCACGGCCCGCAGCAGCCAGTTGCGCCAGTGCAGTGCGCCGTCGGTGAAGTCGTGGGCGACGAGCACCTCGATGGTCAGGGCGGCGTCCCGGAGCCACGTGTAGCGGTAGTCCCAGTTGCGCACCCCTCCGAACTCCTCGGGCAGCGACGTGGTCGGGGCGGCCACGATCCCTCCGGTGCCGCGGTGGGTGAGGGCCCGCAGCACGAGCAGCGAGCGCAGGACCGCCTGCTCGTGCCGCTTGTGGGTGCTCACGTGGGAGGACCACTCGGTCCAGAAGGCCACCGCCCGGTCGAGGGCGGTGGCGGGGTCCACGGGGGTGGGCAGCGCGTGGTGGGACTCGTGCCAGGTCAGCACCCAGTCGAGGGACTCCCCCGCCGAGAGCGGGAAGCGCCCGCCCAGCCGGTCGGCCACGACGCCCTCGTCCTCGTCGAGGTGCCCCGGCTCGTCCGGGGAAGTGTCCGGGGAAGTGTCGGGGGAGATGCCCGGGGCGGCTCCCGCGAGCGGGTCGGCGCGTGGGAAGTCCTCGGGGTGCAGCATCGGTCCCGTCAGGAGCAGGGCGTCGGGACCGGCGATGGAGAGCTGCCCGCACGTGCCGTCGCCGTCGAGGTCGACCCGTCGCGTCCAGGGCAGGGCGCGCCCGTAGTCGAAGCGGATCCGCAGGTCGTGCTCCACCTCGACCGTCCCGGAGACGCACTCGACCCGCCGCACGAGGTCGGCGTGGTCCGGATGGTCGTCCCCGGCGGCGAACGGCGGCAGGAAGTCGGTCACCACCACGGTCCCGGTGGGGGTGCGCCACGTGGTCTCGAGCACGAAGGTGCGCGGCAGGTAGCGGCGCGACACGACCTCGCCGTCGACGGCGGAGAGCTTCCAGCGTCCGTCCTCGGGCGTGCCCAGCAGGGCCGCGAAGACCGACGGCGAGTCGAAGCGGGGAAAGCACAGCCAGTCGACGCTGCCGTCCCGGGACACGAGCGGCCCGGTGTGCAGATCGGACAGCAGCGCGTAGTCCTCCAGCGGAGTGGACCGGGACCGGGTGGCGTCGTCGCTCATCCGCCCATTCAACCAGCCCCGGCCGAGGACCGGCCGGGGCAGATGGGGCGCACGGCGTGCGCGTCGGGGCCCGGGGTACCGTGCAGGCATGACGAACATCAGGACCCTGATCATCTTCGGCGCCACCGGTGACCTCACGTCCCGCCTGCTCCTGCCGGGCCTGGGCACGCTCCTGAGCTCGGACCCGGATCTGCGCATCGACGTGGTCGGCTCCTCGCGCGAACCCGCTGAGGACTGGGCGCAGGTCGTGGCGGAGGCCTTCGACTCCGTCGGCGCGAGCGGTCCCGCCGCCGCGCACACGCGCGGGACGGCCCGCTACGTGCCGGGAGACGTCACCGACGCCGGGGACCTCGCACGCCTGCTCGACGACGTCGAGGGCCCCGTCTGCCTGTACTTCGCCCTGCCGCCCGCGGTCACCGCGCGGGCGTGCGAGGTCATGGCCGAGCTGGACCTGCCGGAGGACCTGGTGCTGGCCCTCGAGAAGCCGATCGGCTCGGACACGGAGACCGCCCGGGAGCTGAACCGGCTCGTGGGCCGGATCGTCCCCGAGGAGCGGACCTTCCGGGTGGACCACTTCCTGGGCATGCCGGCGGTGCTCAACTTCGTGGGCCTGCGCTTCGCCAACCGGCTGCTGGAGCCGCTGATGAGCCGGGAGCACGTGGAGTCCGTGGAGATCGTCTTCGACGAGACCCTGGGCCTGGAGGGCCGCGCGGGGTTCTACGACGCCACGGGCGCGCTGCGGGACATGATCCAGTCCCACCTGCTGCAGGTCATGGCCCTCGTCATGATGGAGCCGCCCTCCTCCTTCGACCAGGTGGAGATCCCCACGCTGACCAGTCACGTCCTGCGGGCCACGAAGCTGTGGCAGGACGACCCGGTGGGGGCCGCGGCCCGGGGCCGCTACACCGCCGGCACCGTGGACGGCCGGGAGCTGCCCGACTACACCGCCGAGGACGGCGTGGACCCGGAGCGCGGGACGGAGACGTTCGCGCAGGTGGTCCTCGAGGTCGACACGTGGCGCTGGAACGGCGTGCCCGTCACCCTGCGCTCGGGCAAGGCGATCGGCCGCCCCCGCCAGGAGATCGCCGTGACGTTCCGCCGCCCGCCGCACGACTACGAGCAGCTGCCCCGCTCGGGGGACGTGGCTCCGAACGTCCTGCGCATGGGCCTCGAGGAGGAGCAGCTGAGCCTGGAGCTGAACGTGGGCGGGCCCTTCGACTCCCGCGGGATGACCCGGGTGACGCTCTCCTCCGGGATGGCCCGGCCGGGGCTGACCGCCTACGGCAGCGTGCTGCGGGGCGTGCTCGAGGGGGACCACACCTTCGGCGTCCGCGGGGACGCGTCGGAGCAGGGCTGGCGCATCGTCGACGAGGTGCTGGCCGCCTTCGAGGACGGCCGGGTCCCGCTGCTCGAGTACCCCGCCGGCAGCTCCGGCCCGGTCTGAGCGGACCGGTGCCGCCCGGAGCCGCCGGCCGGCACGCCGCGCCGTCGTCGACGGCGTCCCGGTCGACGCCCGATCGACGCCCGGGAGGGGGCTCTCCTACAGGTCACCGATCGCGGAGCCGAGCAGGCGGACGGGCTCGAAGGCCTCCGCGTTGACGTTCTTGGCCTGCGCCCCGCGGAAGGCGGCCATCCCGCGGACCCGCCCGGGGGTCATGTAGGGCTTGCCGGCCTGGTCCCGGTGGGCGAGCACGGCCTCGACCTTGACGTCGACGTAGCCGTCGATGTCCACGAACACGGACGGGTCGAAGTCCCGGGTCACCGACGGGGACTCGAAGCACAGGATCGAGTGATGGGCCCGCGCGGCGCGCAGGGTGGCCTGGTGCACCGCGTAGTGGTCCTGGTGCTGGTCGTGGGCGGAGTGGGTGAAGATCACGTCCGGCTCGAACTCCCGGATCGCGGCCTCGATGGCCCGGACCATGTCGTTGCTGACGGTCTCCAGCTTCGTGTCCGGGAAGTTGTGCACCCGCAGGGCGGTGAGGCCTATGAACGAGGCGCCGCGCTGGGCCTCGGCCGGGCGCAGCCCGGGGTTGCCGCCGATCTCCCCGGAGCTCATCACCAGGCCGCGGACCTCGTGGCCGGTGTCGACCAGCTTGGCCAGGGTCGCCCCGCAGGCGAGCTCGAGGTCGTCCGGGTGCGCCCCCACGGCCAGCACCCTGCGGCGCTCGACCACGGTGGTGGCGGGGATCCGCCGCTCGGCGATGACGAGGCCGAGGACCCCGGTGGCCACCAGCGTCACCACCGCGACCGCGTCGCAGACCACGGTCACGGGCATGACCGTGGCGCACCACAGGTTCAGCACGAGCAGCACCGCGTAGACGACGACGGCGGCCCGGCGCAGCGTCCTGGCCCCGGTGATGAAGCGCTTGTGCCGCGTGTAGGCGGCGTTCGACAGGACGTAGACGAGGACGACGGTGCTCAGCAGAGCACCCACGACGGACAGCAGCATGTTTCCCCCCAGGAATGATCGGCCCGGCCCGGAAGCTCCTTCGCTCCGGGTCGAGGACGCCACCGGCCCCCCGACCGGTTCGACGTCCACCCCGCCGCGGTGGTCACCACCGGGTCGGGTATGGATCAGTTTGCATGAGGAAACAGTTTTTTGCATCTGTTAATGGAGGTCCCGGCGACCCCACATCCGCCCACATCGCCGACGCCGCCCCTCCGCCGCGACGCGCCGATCCCCGCCCCACTGCCGATCGTCCCGGCCGGGGCCGCCGGCGGGAGCCCGGTTTCCGCTCCCAGCTGACTTTATAGTCAGCCTGCTTTCGTCTTGACGCGTTTCGTGTGAGACTGGGCGGACACCGCTCGAGGAGTTCACCGTTCTCGGTGACCGCCACAGGAAAGAGGTACGTCCATGATCAGCACGATCCAGAACCTTGGTGTCCGCAGCGAGCACGCCTACGCGGCGGGCTTCGCCTCCATCGGCCTGTCGGTCCTCTCCTGGACGATCAGCCTCGGCAAGAGCAAGTCCAAGCCCCAGGCCGACCGCTGGGGCCTGTTCGTGGGCGAGTGGACCCCGACCTTCTTCGCCATCGGCGTGGCGCTGAAGCTCGAGGAGACCTCCTCCAAGAAGTAGCTCCGCCGACGCGGCCCGCGTCCCCAGGAGCACCGACGGCCCCCACCTCTCCCGGTG
>NZ_JBHVDI010000161.1:0-8433 GCF_042802875.1 Kocuria sp. NPDC057446
GCCCGGAGGCGCCGATGACCCGCCCCCGGACGAGCCCGTCCGGGCACCGGCGACGCCGTGGACCGAGGACGAGGAGCCACCGGCCGGACCCGTGCCGGCCAGCACCGCGGAGGGGCTCGAACTGCTCGAGCCGCGGGAGTACCGGCGCCGCGCGGGCAGCGCCTGGTGGGTCCTCCTGCTCCTGGCGGTGCTCGCGGCCCTCGTCGTCGTGCTCGTGCTCTTCGTGCTCTGAGCGCGTTCCCTGCTGTACCGCACCCATCGTTCCTGCACCACCCGCCCACTCTCCTCCGTCCCCGAGGGACGGAACCTCCGGTTCGCCGGGAAAGGATCCTCCTTGACTGTCAACGATCTCTCCCTCTCCATCCTCCGCGTCGCGGCCGACGCGGCCGACGCCAAGCAGGCCCACGACATCGTGGCCCTCGACGTCAGCGAAGCCCTGGGCATCACCGACGCCTTCCTGGTCGCCTCCGCCTCCAACGAGCGGCTCGTCAACGCCGTGGTCGACGAGATCGAGGAGAAGCTGGTGGAGCAGCTCGAGCTGCGCCCCATCCGCCGCGAGGGCCGTTCCGAGGGGCGCTGGGTGCTCCTCGACTACGGCGACGTGGTCATCCACGTCCAGCACGACGAGGACCGTGCGTTCTACGCCCTCGAGCGGCTCTGGCGGGACAGTCCCGTCGTGGACCTCGGCACGACCGAGGACGAGGCCGCCCCGGCCCCCGCCACGGACGATTTGCCTGGAGCCTGATCGACTGTCTACTATGAATGCGTTGCCCAGCGAGGCGCTGGATCAACCGGAAAAGGGTGACCAAGAGGAAGCCCCAACGGTTGTGATAGTGTCTCCGAGGTAACGACCTGGGGCTGTGGCGCAGCTGGTAGCGCATTTGCATGGCATGCAAAGGGTCAGGGGTTCGAGTCCCCTCAGCTCCACCAGGACGCAGAGAGCCCGTTCCGCATCGCGCGGGGCGGGCTCTTTCGTGTTTCCCCGGATTCCTTCTCTTCCGTTCGTTGACGCGTCCTGTTAGCGTCAGCACCACCGGCGGCCGTTCTCCGTGATCGCGATCACAGTGAGTCCAGCGTCACAGCGTGGCGAGGTCCGTCGGGGACGAGGGCGCCGGCGGTGCACGATCGCCGCGGGCGCCCGTGACGGACATCCACCACGGAAGAGGTCATGATGGCAGGCAACAGAGCGGTCGCCTACAAGGGTCCCGGCAAGGTCGAGGTCATCGACACCGAGTACCCGGAGTTCGAGCTCAAGGACGCCCCGGGGATCAACCAGGCCAACATCGGCCGGAAGGTCCCGCACGGGGTCATCCTCCGCACGGTGAGCACGAACATCTGCGGTTCGGACCAGCACATGGTGCGAGGGCGCACCACCGCCCCGACGGACCTGGTCCTCGGTCACGAGATCACGGGCGAGGTCGTCGAGTGCGGTCCGGACGTCGAGTTCATCCAGGTCGGTGACATCGTCTCCGTCCCCTTCAACATCTCCTGCGGGCGGTGCCGCAACTGCAAGGAGCGCAAGACCGGCATCTGCCTCAACGTGAACCCCGACCGGCCGGGCTCCGCCTACGGCTACGTGGACATGGGCGGCTGGGTCGGAGGGCAGGCCGAGTACGTGCTGGTGCCCTACGCCGACTGGAACCTGCTGAAGTTCCCGGACCGGGACCAGGCCCTCGAGAAGATCATGGACCTGACCATGCTCTCCGACATCCTGCCCACCGGCTACCACGGCGTGGTCACGGCCGGGGTGGGGGTGGGCTCCACGGTCTACGTCGCCGGTGCCGGGCCCGTGGGACTGGCCGCGGCGGCCTCGGCCCACCTGCTGGGAGCCGCGGTGGTCATCGTGGGGGACATGAACGAGCAGCGGCTGGCCCAGGCGCGCAGCTTCGGCTGCGAGACGGTCGACGTCTCGAAGGGCTCGCCCGGGGAGCAGATCGAGCAGATCCTGGGCGTGCCGGAGGTCGACTGCGGTGTGGACGCCGTCGGCTTCGAGGCCCGCGGGCACGGCAAGGACGCCTCCCACGAGGCCCCGGCCACCGTGCTGAACTCCCTGATGGACATCACCGCCGCCGGTGGAGCGCTCGGCATCCCCGGCCTGTACGTCACCGGGGACCCCGGTGCCGTGGACGAGGCCGCGAAGAAGGGCTCGCTGTCGATCAGCCTCGGCACGGGATGGGCCAAGTCCCTGGCCTTCACCACGGGGCAGTGCCCGGTGATGAAGTACAACCGGCAGCTGATGATGGCGATCCTGCACGACAAGATCCAGATCGCCAAGGCCGTCAACGCCAAGGCCATCCCGCTCGAGGAGGCGCCGCAGGGCTACGCCGAGTTCGACGCCGGTGCCGCGACGAAGTACGTGCTCAACCCCAACGGCTACATCAAGAACTGACGTCGGAGGGACGGTGCCCGCGGTGCGGGACGGACCGGTCAGCCGATCCGTCCCGCACCGCGGGCACCGCCGCGTCCCGGGTGTGCGCTGTGGAACACTGGGCGCATGGCCAAGAAATCCAGCAGCTCGGAGCTCATGCAGACCGTCGACCAGGTCACCGAGGAAGCCATCAACGTGGGCTACCGCCTCGAGCAGCGGCTCCACCGCTTCCGGCAGCGGCGCGCCGAGGCCCGCGGCGACATCCCGGTCATGGTGGCCTTCGAGGGCTACGGCTCCGAGCACCACGTGCGGGTGCTGGGGCGGGCGCTGCTGAAGACCCGGGGGCTCATCGAGTCCACGGACGAGAGCGCCGAGTCCATCCGCGGCTGGCGCTCGTTCACCGCGGTGCCCATCGCCTTCGCCCACGTCAACGTGTGGATCGACGAGTTCGAGTTCCACCTGGTGGCCGACAAGGGCGGCGTGGTCGACGTCGACCTGCAGGTGTCCCTGCCCCCGGGCGAGCACACCGTGTGGATGCAGACGGAGGGCTCCGAGACGGTCGAGTCCCGCGTGTTCATCGTGGCGGACGAGCAGCGCATCGGCGTGCTCTCCGACATCGACGACACCGTCATGGTCACCGCGCTCCCGCGCCCGCTCCTGGCCGCCTGGAACTCCTTCGTGCTCAACGAGCACGCCCGCACGCCCACCCCCGGCATGGCGGTCATGATGGACCGGCTGCTGCACCGCCACCACGAGGCGCCGTTCCTCTACCTCTCCACGGGGGCGTGGAACGTGGCGCCCACCCTGCGCCGCTTCCTCACGCGCAACGCCTATCCGGCCGGAGCCCTCCTGCTCACCGACTGGGGCCCCACCACGGACCGCTGGTTCCGGGCCGGGGCCGCGCACAAGGTGCAGAACCTGGAGCGGCTGGCCCGGAACTTCCCGCAGGTGCGGTGGATCCTCATCGGCGACGACGGCCAGCACGACCCCGAGATCTACAGCGGCTTCGTGCACCGCTATCCGGAGCACGTGGCCGCCATCGTGATCCGCAACCTGTCCCCGGCGGAGGCCGTGCTCGCCGGCACCCCGCTGGTCAACGAGGAGCGGCGGGTCACCATCCCCGAGGGCACGCTGTGGATCGAGGGCAACGACGGCGCCTCGATCTCCCGTCAGCTCGCGGAGCACGGCCTGCTCTGACCGGCGTCCCACCCCGGCGGTCTGTGGCGTCCGAGCCGGCACCTACCCTGGAGCCATGACGAGCAACCTCACGGCTCCCGCCCACGCACCGGCAGACGCCTCCGCAGACGACCCGGCCGAGGCCGCGACGGGCTTCCCGGCCGTCGACGCCGCCGTCCACCGCGCCCGGGCGGCCTTCGTCCCCGACGTGGACCTCGCGACCCGGCTGGACCGGCTGCACCGGCTCGAGGACCTCGTGCGGGAGAACCGGGCGGTGCTCGAGCAGGCGCTGGCCGCCGACCTCGGCAAGCCGCCGGCGGAGGCGTGGCTCACCGAGCTCGGCTTCACCCTCGAGGAGATCGCCGGGATCCGCAAGGAGCTCCGCCGCTGGATGTCCCCGACCCGGGTCGGCGTCCCGCTGAGCCTCGCGCCGGCCCGCTCCCACGTGGAGCACCAGCCGCTGGGGACCGTGCTCGTGATGGCGCCGTGGAACTACCCCGTCCAGCTGGTCCTGAGCCCGCTGGCGGGGGCGCTCGCCGCCGGCAACACCGTCGTCGTCAAGCCCTCCGAGGTCTCCGCGACCGTCTCCGGCGTGCTCGCCGAGCTGCTCGAGCGATACCTCGGGGACTGCGTGAGCGTGGTCGAGGGCGGCGTGCCGGAGACCACACGGCTGCTCGAGCACCGCTTCGACCACGTCTTCTACACCGGCAACGGCACGGTGGCCCGGATCGTGATGGCCGCCGCGGCCCGGCACCTGACCCCGGTGACCCTCGAGCTGGGCGGGAAGTCCCCGGTCTGGGTGGACGGCTCGACCGACCTGCGGACCGCCGCGCGGCGGATCGTGTGGGGGAAGTTCCTCAACGCCGGCCAGACCTGCGTGGCCCCGGACCACGTGCTCGGCACCCCGGAGACGCTCGCGGCCCTCGAGCCCGAGCTCGTGCGGGCGGTGGCCGAGCACTACGGCGAGGACCCGTCCGGCAGCGACTCCTACGGGCGGATCGTCACCGGGCGCCACCTCGAGCGGCTGACCGGGCTCCTGGAGCAGGTCCCCGCCCACGACGTCGTCTGCGGCGGGACGGCCGAGCCGGGGGAGCGCTACCTCGCGCCCACGGTGGTGCGCTCCGCCCCGGACGGGCCGCTCATGGCCGAGGAGATCTTCGGGCCCGTCCTGCCGCTGGTGCCGGTCGCCTCCGCGGAGCACGCCGCCGAGATGATCACCGCCCGGGACAAGCCGCTGGCCCTCTACGTGTTCACCGAGGAGCGGTCGGTCAAGGACCTGTTCCGCCGGCGGACGTCCTCCGGCGGGCTGTCCTTCAACGCCCCGCTGCTGCACCTCACCAGCCCCGCGCTGCCGTTCGGCGGGGTGGGGGAGAGCGGCACCGGCGCCTACCACGGGAAGTTCTCGTTCACGACGTTCTCCCACGCCCGGGCGGTCCTGGACAAGCCGCTCGCACCCGACACGCTGCGGGTCGTCTACCCGCCCTACCGGGGCCTGCGGGGCCGGCTCGCCGCCGCGGCGGTCGGGCTGCGCCGGTCCCGCCGCCGGACCCGACACGCCGTGTCCGAAAATTAATCCTGTCCACCGGCCGGGGCTCCCGCGGTGCGCACAGCCTGTGCACAACGGGACCCCGGCGGCGGAAATCCGCGACCCCCCGGGGAGGGCCCCTGTGGATGGCCGGCCGTCGTTCTGGGGATAGCGAGAGAGGAGCTGTGGACAACCCTCACCACTGCATCTAGGGGTCACTTCCCCTTCCTGGCACTAGATGTAGTATTGAAATCAGCCACCCGGAGAGACCCCGTCACCGCCGCAGACTCTGCGGAAGTCCTGGATCTCCCCCCACACACCACCCGATCGACCAAGGGGAAACAGCGATGTCCGTGACCGTGTACAGCAAGCCGGCCTGCGTCCAGTGCAATGCCACCTACCGGGCCCTGACCAAGAAGGGCATCGAGTACAACGTCGTCGACGTCACCGAGGACGAGGCCGCCCTGGCCCACGTCCTGGCCCTCGGCTACCAGCAGGTCCCGGTCGTGGAGACCGCGACCGAGCACTGGTCCGGCTACCGTCCGGACAAGATCACCTCCCTGGCCGTCCTCCTCTCGGCCTGAGGCCGGAGCGCCGCCCGCTTCCCCGCGGCGCGCCGGCCCCTCCACCACCGACCCCTTTCGGAGCGCGGAAGCAATGAGCACGCACCACCCCGGCACCCGTCCCGGGACCGCTCAGCAGGTCCACGGCGACGCCGCCGCGGCACCGGACGACCACGCCCCGCTGGTGGTCTACTTCTCCTCGGTCTCCAACAACACGCACCGCTTCGTCGAGAAGCTCGACGCCCGCGTGCTGCGCCTTCCTCTTCTGACCGGGGAGGAGCCCCCTGAGATCACCGAGCCCTTCGTGCTGGCCGCCCCGACGTACGGGCGGCCCAACGGGAGCGGGGCCGTCCCGCCGCAGGTCGTGAAGTTCCTCAACCAGGAGACCAACCGGCGGTTCTTGCGCGGCGTCATCGGCGCGGGCAACACCAACTTCGGGTCGGCGTTCTGCCTGGCCGCGGACAAGATCGCGGCCAAGTGCGGCGTCCCCGTCCTCTACAAGTTCGAACTCATGGGCACCCCCGAGGATGTCCACCAGGTAAATCAAGGATTGGAACAGTTTTGGCGACAATTTCCGCAGCTCCGGGCGTGAGCGTCGAGCCCGGCCACGAGGACACGCGCGTCCCGGAGAAGTACCGGGGCCTGGGCTACCACGAGCTCAACGCCCTGCTGAACCTCTACGACGCCGACGGCCACATCCAGTTCGACGCCGACCGGCAGGCCGCGCGGCAGTACTTCCTGCAGCACGTGAACAACAACACCGTCTTCTTCCACGACCTCGAGGAGAAGCTCGACTACCTGGTCTCGCACCAGTACTACGAGCCCGAGGTCCTGGCGAAGTACAGCATGGAGTTCGTCAAGGAGCTCTCCAAGCGGGCGTACTCCCGGAAGTTCCGCTTCGAGACCTTCCTGGGCGCGTTCAAGTTCTACACGTCCTACACCCTGAAGACCTTCGACGGTCAGCGCTACCTCGAGCGCTTCGAGGACCGCGTGGTCATGGTGTCCCTCTACCTCGCCGACGGCGACGAGCTGCTCGCCACGCAGCTGGTCGACGAGATCATCTCCGGTCGCTTCCAGCCGGCGACCCCCACGTTCCTCAACGCGGGCAAGCAGCAGCGCGGCGAGCTGGTCTCCTGCTTCCTGCTCCGCATCGAGGACAACATGGAGTCCATCGGGCGGTCGATCAACTCCGCCCTGCAGCTGTCCAAGCGCGGCGGCGGCGTGGCGTTCGCGCTGACCAACGTGCGCGAGGCCGGGGCCCCGATCAAGAAGATCGAGAACCAGTCCTCGGGCATCATCCCCATCATGAAGCTGCTGGAGGACTCGTTCTCCTACGCCAACCAGCTGGGCGCCCGCCAGGGTGCGGGCGCGGTCTACCTGCACGCCCACCACCCGGACATCTACAGCTTCCTGGACACCAAGCGGGAGAACGCGGACGAGAAGATCCGGATCAAGACCCTTTCGCTGGGCGTGGTCATCCCGGACATCACGTTCGAGCTGGCCAAGAAGAACCAGGACATGTACCTGTTCTCCCCGTACGACGTGGAGCGGGTCTACGGGATGCCGTTCTCGGACGTCAACGTGTCCGAGAAGTACCACGAGATGGTCGCGGACGGGCGGATCACCAAGAAGAAGATCAACGCCCGCGAGTTCTTCCAGACCCTCGCCGAGGTCCAGTTCGAGTCCGGCTACCCGTACGTCATGTTCGAGGACACCGTGAACCGGGCCAACCCGATCGACGGCAAGATCATCATGTCCAACCTGTGCTCCGAGATCCTCCAGGTCTCCGAGCCGTCCACGTACCACGAGGACCTGAACTACGACGAGGTCGGCAAGGACATCTCCTGCAACCTCGGCTCGCTCAACATCGCGCTGACCATGCAGTCCCCGGACTTCGGGCAGTCGGTGGAGACCGCGATCCGGGGTCTCACCGCGGTGTCGGACATGTCCGACATCACCTCGGTGCCCTCGATCGAGCGCGGCAACCAGATGTCCCACGCCGTGGGCCTCGGGCAGATGAACCTGCACGGCTACCTCGCCAAGGAGCACATCCACTACGGCTCCGAGGAAGGCCTCGACTTCACGAACATCTACTTCTACACGGTCACGTACCACGCGGTCCGCGCGTCGAACGAGATCGCGAAGGAGCGCAAGGCGGTGTTCGCCGGCTTCGAGCGGTCCCAGTACGCCTCGGGGGAGTACTTCACCAAGTACACCGACCGCGACTGGGTCCCGGCCACCGGCCGGGTGCGGGAGCTGTTCGCGGAGGCGGGCGTGCACATCCCCACCCGGGCGGACTGGGAGCAGCTCAGGGCCTCGGTCATGGAGCACGGGATGTACAACCAGAACCTGCAGGCCGTGCCGCCGACCGGGTCGATCTCCTACATCAACAACTCGACGTCGTCGATCCACCCGATCGCCTCGAAGATCGAGATCCGCAAGGAGGGCAAGCTGGGCCGCGTGTACTACCCGGCGCCCTTCATGAACAACGAGAACCTGGAGTACTTCCAGGACGCGTACGAGATCGGCTACGAGAAGATCATCGACACCTACGCGGCGGCCACCCAGCACGTGGACCAGGGGCTGTCCCTGACCCTGTTCTTCAAGGACACGGCCACCACCCGGGACATCAACCGCGCGCAGATCTACGCGTGGCGCAAGGGCATCAAGACGATGTACTACTCCCGCATCCGCCAGCTGGCGCTGGAGGGCACCGAGGTCGAGGGCTGCGTCTCCTGCATGCTCTGACCGCCGGCCCCCGGCGACCAGCTCAGAAACTCCCCGCGCGCGTCCGCAGGACG
>NZ_JBHVDI010000162.1:0-8373 GCF_042802875.1 Kocuria sp. NPDC057446
TGCCCGGGCCGTGCCCGGGCACGGCCTCAGCGCCGGCTCTCCTGGGGGTCCTCGGCCGGCTGGAGACGGCCGTCGACCCGGCGGTTGAGGTGCCACGGGTTGTCGTCCTGCACCGGGGCGGGCAGCAGGGCGCCGGGGATGTTCTGGTAGGCCACGGGGCGGAGGAACCGCTCGATCGCGAGCGTGCCCACCGAGGTGGTCCGCGAGTCGGAGGTCGCCGGGAACGGCCCGCCGTGGACCATGGCGTCGCCCACGTCCACGCCGGTCGGCCAGCCGTTGGCGAGGATCCGGCCCACCTTGCGCTCCAGCACCGGCAGCAGCGGGGCCGCGGTGGGGGCGTCCTCCTCGGACAGGAACAGGCTCGCGGTCAGCTGGCCCTCCATCCGGGCCGCCGCGGCCACCAGCTCCTCCGCGGAGCCGTAGCGGATCGCCAGCGACGAGGCACCGAAGATCTCCTCCTGCAGCACGGGGTTGGACAGGAAGGTCGGGATTCGGGCGCCGAAGACCACGGGAGCGGGGGAGTTCTCGGTGGAGCCCACCTTGCCGCGGGCCACGATCTCGACGCCCTCCTGCGAGGCCAGGGCCTCGATGCCGTCCCGGCAGGAGCGGGCGATGCCCGGGGTGAGCATGGTCGCGCCCTCGGCGTCGGCCAGCACGCGCCCGACGGCGGCCAGGAAGGCGTCACCGGCCTCCCCCTCGGGCACGAACAGCAGGCCCGGGTTGGTGCACAGCTGCCCTGCGGAGCCCGTCAGGGAGGTGGCGTAGGCGCGGGCGAACTCCTCGGCGTCGCCGCGCAGGGCGGAGTCGAAGAGGAAGACGGGGTTGATGGAGCTCATCTCCGCGTAGACGGGGATCGGCTCCGGCCGGGCGGCGGCCGTGGCCATCAGCGCGGTGCCCGCGCCGCGGGAGCCGGTGAAACCCACGGCCTTGACGGCCGGGTCCTTGGCCAGGGCCTGGCCGATGCTCGCGCCCGGACCGTAGACCAGCGAGAACACCCCCGGGTGCAGACCGCACTCGGTCACGGCGTCGGTGAGCGCCCGGCCGACGATCTCGCCGGTGCCCGGGTGGGCGTTGTGGGCCTTGAAGACCACGGGGCAGCCCGCGGCCAGTGCGGAGGCGGTGTCGCCGCCGGCGGTGGAGAAGGCGAAGGGGAAGTTGCTGGCCCCGAACACGGCGACGGGGCCCAGCGGGACCTTGCGCTGGCGCAGGTCCGGGCGGGGCAGAGGAGTGCGCCCCGGCAGGGGCGGCTCGATGCGCACGCCGCGGTGGTCGCCCTGCCGCACCACGCGGGCGAACAGCCGCAGCTGCCCCGTGGTGCGCGCCAGCTCGCCCTGCAGGCGCGCCTGTGGCAGCCCGGTCTCCGTGGAGGCGCGGTCCACCAGCTCCGGACCGACGGCCTCGATGTTGGCGGCGATCGTCTCGAGGAAGCCCGCGTGGGTCTCGGGGTCGAGGGCGCTGAAGGACTCGAAGGCCTCCTCGGCGGCCGCGGTGGCCTCGGCGAGCTGGGTCTCGTCGATCAGGGTGTAGGCGGGCTCCAGCTCGGCGTTGGTCGCCGGGTCGATGCCGTGGGTGGTGCCGCCGTTGCCGACGACCTCGTGGCCGGCGATGATCGAGTGGCCGGAGAGGGTGGTGGTCTGGGTGCTCACGGACATGGGTCTCCTTCGTCGTCTGTGCGTGCGGTCTCTTCGGGAGGGGATTGTCAGGCCTGCTGCAGGGCGCCGGCCGGGGTGCCGGCGGGGAGGACGTCGACGAGGGCCTTGAGGTCCGCGAGGTCCTGCTCGGTCAGGTCCTGGAGCGGGGGGCGCACGCCGCCCGCGTCCCGGCCCACGGCCCGGAGCCCGCCCTTGATGATGGAGACGCCGTAGCCCTTCGCCCGGTCCCGGATCTCCAGGTAGGGCAGCACGAACCGGTTGAGCTTGTCGGTGACGGCCGCCCGGTCCTGGGCGCGGACGTCGCGGTAGAACTCCAGCGCGAACTCGGGGACGAAGTTGTACATGGCCGAGGAGTAGGTGCTCATGCCCAGCTGGAGCAGGGGCAGGGCGAAGGTCTCCGCGGTGGGCAGTCCGCCCAGGTAGAACAGACGGTCCCCGTTGCGGGCGTAGACCTTGGTCAGGTGCTCGATGTCGCCGATGCCGTCCTTGAACCCGATGAAGTTCTCGTGGCGCTCGGCGAGACGGGCGACCGTCTCGGCCGAGTAGATCGCATTCGCGCGGTTGTAGGCGATCACCCCGAGACCGGTGGCCGCACAGACTGCCGAGGCGTGGGCGAACAGTCCGTCCTGGTCGCACTCGGTGAGGTACGGGGGCAGCAGCAGCAGACCCTCGGCGCCGGCGGCGGCCGCGTCGTGGGCGTTGCGCACGGCCTGGGCGGTGTTGCCGGCGGCGGGGGCCAGCACCGGGACCCGGCCGCCGACCTCGGCCACGGCCGCCGCCACCACGGTGGCGGTCTCTTCGGGGGTGAGGGAGAAGCCCTCCCCGGTGCCGCCGGCGGCGAACAGGCCGGCCACGGGGTAGCTGGCCTGCCACGCGAGGTGCTCGCGGTAGGCGGTCTCGTCGAAGAGGAGGTCCTGGTCGAACGCCGTGACGGGGAAGGACAGCAGGCCGTCCTTCAACCGGGTCGCCAGTTCCTGGGGGGTGTGCTGAGCCATGGGCGTCGTCCTTCGGTCGAGGCCGTCGGAGCGGCCCTCACGGTGGGGTGTGGTCTCCACCGTAGGGCGACCCTATGATGCCCGTCCAAGGCTATTTGAGGATGACGTCATGCTCATCAGGTATCACGATGGGGAGGACTGCAGGTCGGTGCCCAGGGTCCTGATCAGCTCCAGCAGCCGGGGCAGGACCGGGTTGCGGGACTCCCGGTTCCAGACGGCGTGCAGCTGCACGGCCTCCGGGGTGCTGCCGGCCAGTGGCAGGTAGCGCACTCCCTCGAGGCCGAGCCGGCGGGCGGAGCCGGGGACGAACGCCACGCCGTGCCCGGCCGCGACCAGGGCCACCATGGTGACGACCTGGCTGACGGTGTGGACCACGTTGCGGTGCTCCACCTCCACCAGCCGGACCACCTGGTCGTAGAAGTAGCGCGCCGCGGTGGAGGCGTGCATGATCAGCGGGACGTCGACGAGGTCGGTCGAGGTCACCGGGCGCCCGAGCTCCGTCAACGGGTGACCGGAGGGGGCCGCGACGAAGAGACTCTCGGCGAGCAGCAGCCGGGAGTCGAAGACCGAGGTGTCGAAGAGCGGCCGCACCAGGCCCAGGTCCAGGTCCCCGTCCAGCAGGGCCTGGAGCTGCCGGCGCGTCACCAGCTCCTGCAGGTCCACGTCCACGTCCGGCAGGGCCGCGCCGATCTCCCCGAGCAGGGGTCCCAGCAGGCTGAAGCCGGACGCGGCCGTGAAGCCGATGCGCAGGGTCCCCGCCCGGCCCTCCGCGATCCGCCGGGCCGTCACGGGCGCCCGCTCCGCGGCGACGACCAGCTTGCGCGCCTCGACGAGGAAGGCCCGGCCCGCCGCGGTCAGGGCCACGTGCCGATGGTCCCGCTCCAGCAGCTCGACGCCCAGGACGCGCTCCAGCTTCTGGATCTGTCGGCTCAGCGGCGGCTGGGTCATGCGCAGCCGCTGCGCCGCCCGGCCGAAGTGCAGCTCCTCGGCCACGACGATGAAGCTGCGGGCCTGGTCCAAGGTGAACATGACGCCTTTCCGTCGGTCTCTCCCGTGCGCTCGATCTGCCCGGACGGTCCGCGACCGGCCGGCTCAGGCGCTCTCGCGCCGCACGATCTCGCCGATCACGTGCTCGATCCGCGCCTCGTCGTGGCTCAGGGCGATGTCCGCGGCGGCCTCCCCGATCTGCTCGAGCGGGAAGCGCACGGTGGTCAGGCCGGGGGCGAAGTCCCGGAGGTTGGGGATGTCGTCGAATCCGGCCACCCACAGGTCGTCCGGCACGAGCAGACCGGCGTGCCGGAAGCCGGCGATCGCGCCCAGTGCCATGACGTCGTTGCCGACCACGACCGTGAGCCCGCGGACGGCGTCGGGGCCGAGCCGGTCCACCAGTTCCCGGGCGGCCTCGTAGCCGCCCTGGCTGTTGAAGTCCTGGGTGACCTCGGCCTCCGCCGCCAGGCCGGCCCGTTCCAGGGCGGCGTGGAAGCCCGCCCGGCGCTCCGCGGCGCTGGCCAGCTCCTCGGGCCCGGCCAGGAGGGCGAACCGGGTCCGGCCCGCCTCGATCAGCATGCCCGTCAGGTCGACGCCGGCGCCGCGGTTGTCGATGGTGACGGCACCGGCGCCCTCGAGCCAGGCCTGGCCGATGGTCACCACCCGGCCGCCGTTCTTCTGGTACCGGACGAGCTCGGCGAGCAGCCGGGGATCGATCTCCCGCCGGCGCGAGCCCGCCATGATGATCGCGTCGGTGCGGTGGGCCGCGAAGGCCGCGACGGCGTCGAGCTGGTCGGTGCCGTCGGTCGCGGCCAGCAGCAGCTGGTGCCGGTCCGTGCGGGCCCGGCGCTGCACGCCCTTCGCGATCGAGGAGAAGTAGGGGTCGGCGATGTCGTGGACCACGAGCCCGACGAGGCCGGTGGTGGACCGGGCCAGCGCCTGCGCCTGGGCGTTGGCGACGTAGCCGAGGGTCTCCGCGGCGTCCCGGACCCGCTCCGCGATGTGCTCGGCGGGCCGGCGGTCCGATCCGTTGAGCACCCGGGACGCCGTGGCCAGGGACACCCCGGCCTGCCGGGCGACCTGGGAGAGGGTCACTGCGCTCATCGTCCGGTCCTGCTTCCTCCTCACCGCACGCGGTGGGCATCTCGTCCGCCGCGCCGGAGGGAGCCCGGCGGCGCGAACGTGTTGACAGTCACACTGAGCCAACCCTAGAGTGGAAAGCGCTTTCCTACAAATTTCGCGAATCCATTGGAGTTGATGATGTCCGAACCCCGAGTTCTCCGCATCGCCATGAACGGCATCACCGGCCGCATGGGCTACCGCCAGCACCTGCTGCGCTCGATCCTGCCCATCCGGGACCAGGGGGGCGTGACGCTGCCGGACGGCACCCGCGTGACCGTGGAGCCGATCCTCGTGGGCCGCAACGAGGCCAAGGTCGCCGAGCTGGCGCGCCGGCACGGCGTGGAGCACTGGACCACCGACCTCGACGCGGTCATCGAGGACCCCACCGTCGACATCGTCTTCGACGCCTCCATGACCAGCCTCCGGGCGGAGACGCTGAAGAAGGCCATGCGCGCCGGCAAGCACGTCTACACCGAGAAGCCGACCGCCGAGACCCTCGAGGAGGCCGTCGAGCTGGCGCAGCTCGCCCAGGAGCGCGGCATCACCGCCGGCGTGGTCCACGACAAGCTCTACCTCCCCGGTCTCGTGAAGCTGCGGCGGCTCGTGGACGAGGGCTTCTTCGGCCGGATCCTGTCCCTACGCGGCGAGTTCGGGTACTGGGTCTTCGAGGGCGAGCACCAGGAGGCCCAGCGCCCGTCCTGGAACTACCGGCGCGAGGACGGCGGCTCCATGACCGTCGACATGTACTGCCACTGGAACTACGTCCTCGAGGGCATCGTGGGACCGGTCCGGTCCGTGACCTCGACGGCCGTGACGCACATCCCCGCGCGGTGGGACGAGCAGGGCCACGAGTACCCGGCCACCGCCGACGACGCCGCCTACGGCGTCTTCGAGCTCGAGACCCCCGAGGGCGATCCCGTGGTCGCCCAGATCAACTCCTCCTGGGCCGTGCGCGTCTACCGCGACGAGCTCGTGGAGTTCCAGGTGGACGGCACCCACGGTTCGGCGGTCGCCGGGCTGAACAAGTGCGTGGCCCAGCAGCGGGCCCACACGCCCAAGCCGGTCTGGAACCCGGACCTGCCCGTCACCGAGTCCTTCCGCGACCAGTGGCTGGAGGTGCCGGCCAACGCGGAGCTGGACAACGGCTTCAAGGCGCAGTGGGAGGAGTTCCTGGCCGACGTCGCCGCGGGCCGCGAGCACCGGTTCGGCCTGCTCTCCGCCGCGCGCGGGGTGCAGCTGGCCGAGCTGGGCCTGCGCTCCTCGGCGGAGCGCCGCACCATCGACATCCCGGCGATCGAGCTGTCCCCGGCCGAGCGGCGCACCGCCGAGGCCGTACGGTGAGCGCCGTGCTGCTGCCCGACGGCAACGGGTCCCTGACCGAGCACGTCCTCTCCGGACCGGGGAACTGGACGCGGCCGCAGTCGCCCCTGACCTCGCGCAAGGCCTACGCCGCCGCGCACGTGGTGCCCATGGTCCTCGCGGACAACACCCCCGGGGCGCCGGCCCAGCTCGACTGGGACGCGACCCTGGGCTTCCGCCACGACCTCTGGTCCTACGGACTGGGCGTCGCCGACGCCATGGACACCGCCCAGCGGGGCATGGGCCTGGACTGGGCGGCCACCCAGCAGCTGATCCGGCGCTCGACCGCCGAGGCCTCGGCGGCGCTGGCCACGGGGAACCCGGCCCTGGAGGGCCGGACCGTCCGCGACCTCATCGCGTGCGGTGCGGGAACGGACCAGCTGGACCCGGCGGGCGTCGCGGCCGGCGAGTCGGGTCTGCGCGCCGTGCTGGAGGCCTACCGGGAGCAGGTCGAGGTGGTCGAGGGCGCCGGGGCGAAGGTCATCCTGATGGCCTCCCGGGCCCTGGTGCGGGCCGCCCGGGGCGCCGACGACTACCTGCGGGTCTACTCCCAGCTGCTGGGCGAGGCCCGGCACCCGGTGGTCCTGCACTGGCTCGGGACGATGTTCGACCCGGCGCTGGCCGGCTACTGGGGCAGCGACGCCGTGGACACGGCCACCGAGACCTTCCTCGAGCTCGTCCGCGCCCACCCGGACAAGGTGGACGGCGTCAAGGTGTCCCTGCTGAACGCCGCGCACGAGACCCGGCTGCGGGCGGAGCTGCCGGAGGGGGTCCGCCTCTACACCGGCGACGACTTCAACTACCCGGAGCTCATCGACGGCGACGGCACGCGCCACTCGGACGCGCTGCTGGGCATCTTCGCGGGCATCTACCCGGCGGCGTCCACCGCGCTGCAGGCCTACGACGCCGGGGAGCCCGGACGGGCCCGGGCGATCCTCGACTCCACGGAGGAGCTGGGGCGCCACGTCTTCAGCGCCCCGACCTTCTACTACAAGTGCGGCATCGCGTTCCTGTCGTGGCTCAACGGCAGCCAGCCCGGTTTCCAGCTGGTCGGGGGGCTGCACTCGGGCCGCTCCGTGCCGCACCTCGTCGAGGTGTTCCGGCTGGCCGACCGGGCCGGGCTCCTGCTGGACCCCGAGCTCGCCGCCCGGCGGATGACCACCTTCCTGGACACGGCGGGCCTCGGCGCGCCGGTCCTCGCCCCGGCTCTCGCGCCGGCCGGCAGCACCGGAGGCGCGGCATGAGCGCGGACTTCCAGCTGTCGCTGAACACGGGCACCACCCGCGACCTGACCCTGCAGCAGGCCGTGGACGCCACCGCCCGGGCCGGGCTGAGCCACATCGGGGTGTGGCGCGACCGCGTCGCCGAGGCCGGCCTCGAGAACGCGGCCCGGATCATCTCGGAGGCGGGCCTGCAGGTCTCCAGCCTGTGCCGCGGCGGCTTCCTCACGGCGGCCGACGAGGCCGGGCAGCGGGCCGCGCTCGAGAGCAACCGGGCCGCGATCCGCGAGGCCCGCGCCCTGGGGACGAGCGAGCTGATCATGGTCGTCGGCGGGCTGCCGGCCGCCGCCCACGTCCTGGGCGGCGAGGGCGACCGGGCCGACAAGGACGTGGTGGCGGCGCGTGCGCGCGTGGCCGCGCGGCTCGCCGAGCTCGTCCCCTACGCCCTCGAGCACGGGGTTCGCCTCGTGCTCGAGGCACTGCACCCCATGTACGCGGCCGACCGGGCCGTGCTCTCCACGCTCGGGCAGGCCCTGGACCTCGCGACCCCGCACCCGGTGGAGGCCGTGGGCGTGGTGGTGGACACCTTCCACGTCTGGTGGGACCCCGCGCTGGAAGCCCAGATCGCCCGGGCCGGCGCGGAGGGCCGGCTGGCGTCCTACCAGGTCTGCGACTTCAACCTGCCGATCGCCTCCGACGCCCTGCTCTCCCGCGGGATGATGGGGGACGGGGTGATCGACTTCGGCACGATCGGGCGCTGGGTCGCCGCCGCCGGCTACACGGGACCGGTCGAGGTCGAGATCTTCAACCAAGAGATCTTCGACCAGGACCCGGACACCGTGCTCGCCGTGATGAAGGAGCGCTGGGAGTCCCTGGTGCTGCCGTCCCTGTCCGGTGCCCCCGCTCGCGCGACCGCCTGAGGTGGGTCCGATCGAGCTCGGCGACCGTCCCCGGGTGGTCGTGGCCCCGGACAAGTTCAAGGGCTCGCTGACGGCGAGCGAGGCCGCCGCCGTGCTCGCGGCCGGGGTGCGCGCACAC
>NZ_JBHVDI010000163.1:0-8244 GCF_042802875.1 Kocuria sp. NPDC057446
GGGCCGGCGCGGCGCCGTCGTGCCGGGAAGCCCCGTGCTGGTCGCCGCGGGGGGCGTCGAGGTCGTCGAAGAGAGAGCCGGTCACCCCCTCAGGCTAGCGGCTGTGCCGCCGGAGCCCTGTCGGAACGGGGCGCCATGGGCGTACGATCAGCACGCTGATCACACCGGTGCTACCGGTGGGCGCCCTCCGGCCGGCGGGGGCCACGACGAGGACCGGCGCGGCAGGGCCTCACCGGGGGTCCCGTCCGGTCGATCCAGGAACGAGGTACGGGTGTTCGAAGCCCCCAGTGTGCTCTTCGCCGCCGCCGGTCTGGCCGTGTTCGCGGCCGCCCTGCTGCCCCGGCTGCTCGTGCGGGCCCCCGTGTCGATGCCCATGGTCTTCCTGGGCGCCGGGGCGGTGGTCTTCGCGCTGGCCGACGCCCTGCCCGACCCGGACCCGGTGGCCCACAGCGACATCACCGTGCACCTGAGCGAGATCTGCGTGATCGTCTCGCTCATGGGCGCCGGGCTGGCGCTGGACCGCCCGCTGGGCCTCCGGCGGTGGGCCACCACCTGGCGGCTGCTGGGGATCGCCATGCCCCTGAGCCTGCTCGGGGCGGCCCTGCTGGGCTGGTGGGTGCTCGGACTGAGCGCGGCCGGGGCCGTGCTCGTGGCCGCGGCGCTGTCCCCCACCGATCCCGTCCTGGCCTCCGAGGTGCAGGTCGGGGAGCCCTCGGAGTCCCAGGAGGACCTCGAGGGCGAGGACGAGGTGCGCTTCGGGCTCACCTCCGAGGCGGGGCTCAACGACGGCCTGGCCTTCCCCTTCGTCTACCTGGCGATCGCCCTGAGCGTCGTGGGCACCGCTCCCGGCGCGTGGCTGCCGTACTTCGTGGCCGTGGACGTGACCTGGCGGATCGCCGTCGGGTGCCTCCTCGGCGTCCTGGTGGGCCTGCTCCTGCGGCGGCTCTTCTTCCGCTCCCCGCTCGGGAGCGTGCGCACGGCCGCGCAGACCGAGGGGTTCGTGGCCCTGGCGGCCACGTTCCTCACCTACGGTGTGACCGAGATGGTCGAGGGCTACGGCTTCGTGGCCGTGTTCGTGTGCGCGGTGACCATCCGGGCGGGCGAGCGCGTGCACGGTGCCCACGGCGTGCTGCACAGCTACATCGAGCAGCTCGAGCGGCTGCTCACCGTGGTGGTGCTCGTGCTGCTGGGCGGCGCGGTGGCCCGGGGCCTGCTCGCCGGGCTCACCTGGCGCGAGGTCCTCGTCGCGGCGGCCTTCCTGCTGCTGGTGCGTCCCCTCGCCGGCTGGCTCAGCCTGCTCGGCGGCCGGACGGGCCCGTGGGAGCGCGGCGTGCTCGCCTTCTTCGGCGTGCGCGGCATCGGCTCGGTCTACTACCTCGCCTACGCCCTGTCCAAGGGCGAGTTCGCCGCGGAGGACCAGGCGCTGTGGCGCATCGTGGGTCTGGTGATCGTCTCCTCGGTGGTGCTGCACGGGGTCACCGCGGGGCCCGTCATCGCCGCCCTCGACCGCGCCCGGGAGCGCCGGGCCCGCGCCGAGACGGGCACCGCGGAGGCGGCCCCCCGCACACCGATCTGACGGCCCGCGCCGGGCGCGCCGCGGCTCAGCCCCGGCGCGGCCGCTCCAGCTCGGCGCTGTCCAGGACCAGGGTGAACGGGCCGTCGTTGACGAGCTCCACCTGCATCGCGGCCCCGAAGCGCCCGGTCGCCACACGCGCCCCGAGATCCCGCAGTGCCTGCACGTAGGCGTCGAAGACCGGCTCCGAGACCGGACCGGGCGCGGCGGCCGACCACGAGGGGCGCCGGCCCCGGCGGGCGTCGCCGTAGAGCGTGAACTGGCTCACGGCGAGCACGGGCGCCCCGAGGTCGGCGCAGGAGCGCTCGCCCGTCAGCAGCCGCAGCGTCCAGGTCTTCTCGGCGAGCTTCGCGGCCGTTGCGGCGTCGTCGTCGTGGGTCACGCCCACCAGGGCCACGAGGCCCGGCTCCTCGATCGAGCCCACCACGTCTCCCCCGACGGTCACGGCGGCCCGGGCCGCCCGCTGCAGAACGATGCGCATGGGCCCAGTCCACCACAGTCCGGGGCGGTTCCGGGCGCCCCGATAGCCTCGTGCCATGGTCACCGCGCGCAGCACGTCCCGAGGCAGCACCCTGGTGGCCGAGGTCTTCGCCCCCGCCCCGCTGGTCCTGTCCCTGCTGGTGCTCGCCGGCTGGGCCGGAGCCGGGTGGTCCGGGGCCCTCTGGGGCCTGGGGACCGCCGTGGTCGTGGCGTCGCTGCCCATGCTCGTGCTGCGGGTGCTCGCCCGCCGCGGGCGGGTGGACGGGCACTTCGTCCGCGCCCGGGCCCAGCGGCTGCCCGTCTACGCCGCCACCGGGGTGCTGACGGCCCTCGTGCTGGTCGCCGGGCTCGCGCTGGGCGCCCCGGTGGTCGTGCCGGTGACCACCGCCTTCGTGCTGCTGGGCCTGCTGGTGCTGCTGGTCGTGACCCTCTGGTGGAAGATCTCCGCCCACGTGGCCATGGCGGCCTGCTGGGCCGTGGGGCTGGGCGTCCTCCTCACGCCGTGGGCGGCGGCGGCCGCGGCGGCGGTGCCGGTCGCGGTCGCCGTCTCGCGGGTGCGCACCGGCGACCACACCCCGGCGCAGACGGTCGTCGGGGCGCTCGTGGGCGTGCTCATCGGGCTCGGCTACGGGGCCGCCGCCGGCACGGTGCTCTGAGCCGGTCCCCGGCCGGCTCAGCCCAGGACCGAGAACCCCGGCGGCAGCGGGCGCCGGCCGGTCAGCGCCAGCAGGACCTCGGGAAGCCGGCCGCCGGAGGCGGCGATCTCGAGCGCCGTCTGCCCGGCGTCGGCCAGCACGTGCTCCGGGGGCCGGCGGTCGAGGGCACAGGCCCGGGCCACGTCCAGGCCGTGGACCGCCAGCTCGAACGTGCGGGTGGGCACGTAGGCGCGCACCCGGGTGCCGCCCACCACCGTGCGGATGAGCGGGTCCTCCTCCAGGGGAACCTGCGCCAGGGCGTCCCTGGCCCGCTCCAGCGACGCCCGGACGGTGGCGTCCGGGTGCCGGCCGAGCTCGTGGCCCGCGGCGACGCCCCGGGCCGCGACCTCCCCCGGGTCCGTGGCCGCGGCGGACAGCGCGTAGTACTGGGCCACCCCGGTGCAGGTCTCGTCCTCGGCCGGGACCGTGAGATAGGTGCCGAGCGTGACGAGCGCGCGATGGGTGTGACCCACCAGCGCCCGGACGTCCCAGGTGCCCAGGCCCGGGCGCGTCCAGTGGTGCGGGCGGAGCTCCCCGACGAGGTCGGCGAACCAGGCGCCGGCGTCGAGCAGGGCGGTGCGGGCGGCGGCAGGATCACGGGTCATGGGCTCCCCTGGGTGCTGCGGACGGAGCGGGTCCGGCCGGCCGGCCGGGCCCGGCCCCGTCGGGTGACCGAAGCATACTGCGGGGCGCCGCCGGCCGGTTCGATGTTGCTCCCGGTTGCGCCCGCACATCCCTCGGTACGAAGGGCTCGGCCGTCCCTCGCGGGCCCGGACACGCGTGCGGACCGGGTGCCCGCACGCGGCCGGGACGTCGTACCCTCGGAGGAGTACGCCCGGGTCCCCGGTTCGCCCGGGCGGCCGCTGCCGTCCGGCGGCGTCCTGGCACCCCCGTCCCGGCACCGCTGTTCCGGACCGCCACGGCGCCGTGCCGGTCCGGTCCCGCCGTGGGCCGGCCAGGCCCGGGGGCGTTCTCGTCCCGTCCTCCTCGTCCCGGAAGGCCCAGCATGCCGCCCCGCCCCTCCTCACGGACCATGGCCGCCGCCTCGATCGGCGCCCTGACGATCGCCCTGACCGGCTGCGGCCAGGAGCCCCAGGACGTGCAGGAGGTGGACTCCGACTACGCCCAGATCTGCGTCCAGGACCCGGACGGGGAGGGCGGCGCCGAGCCCGTGCGGGTCGACGACGACGAGTGCGACGACGACCGCGGGCCGCGGGTGGGCGGCTTCTTCCCGATGTGGGTGCTCATGAGCTCCGCCCGCGCCGCGACCGTGCCCGCCGTGGGCTCGGCCGTGCCGTCCTCGGCGGGCTGGAGCACCGGCCGGCCGCCGGGCTCGGCCACCGTGGCCCGCGGTCTGCCCCGAGACGGCACCGCTGTGGGCAAGAGCGGCGTCTCGCGCGGCTTCGGCGGCTCCAAGAGCGGCTGGGGCTCCTGATGCGGCGCGTCGACGGCCTCGCCCCGCGCCCCGGCTGGGAGCGCACCGTCCGCGACGAGGGGCTCACCTACGCCCGCACCGAACGGCCCGACGGCCGGTCCTTCTCGTACTGGAACGAGACGGCCGCCTACGTCTTCTCCCCCGACGAGGTGGACGAGCTGGAGTCCGTCACGGACGAGCTGCACCGGATGTGCGCCGAGGCCGCCCGGTACCTGGCCACCGGCGCCCTGGGCACCCTGGGGCTGTCGGACGCGGCCTTCGAGCTGGCCCAGCACTCCCTCCGGCTGCGCGAGCCCTCGATCTACGGCCGCTTCGACCTGGCCTGGGACGGGACGGGCCCGCCGAAGATGCTCGAGCTCAACGGCGACACCCCCACCGGCCTGGTCGAGGGGGCGATCTGCCAGTGGAGCCGCATGGAGGCGCTGTTCCCGGGCCTGGGCGAGGACCACCCGGAGTTCGACCAGCTCAACGGGCTGTGGCCCATGCTCGTGGACCGGTGGCGGCAGCGGCTGCCGTTCTCGGCCACGAAGACCCTGCACGTGGCCTACACCCGCGAGGAGGAGTCCGGGGAGGACGCCGCCAACGCCGCCGTCATCGCGAACACCGCCGTCGAGGCCGGCTACCGGGCCGTCCTGCTGCCCGTCGAGGACGTCCGCTACGACACCCGCTCCCGCGGCTGGGTGCACGCGACCGGGGACGTGGACCACCCCGTGGTGGTCGGCCCGATCGAGGAGATCTTCGCCCTGCACCCGTGGGAGCACATGGTCGACGACGGACCCGGGGCGTTCGTGCTCGAGGACCCCACCCTGATGCACCACTGGTACGAGCCGGCGTGGAAGATGTTCCAGTCCAACAAGCTGCTGCTCGTGGCCCTGTGGCGGTGCTTCCCCGGGCACGAGAACCTGCTGGCCGCCCATCCGGACGGGCCCGGCGAGCTGCGGGAGTGGGTGCGCAAGCCGGTGTTCGGCCGCGAGGGCGACGGCATCGAGCTGCACGCCCGGGACCTGCGGGTCCGCGCGGAGCACCCGCACGACTCCCCGCTGGACGTGTGGCAGGCCTACACGCCCATCCGGAACTTCCCCGGCTCCGACGGCGCCCCCAACCACCCGGTCATCGGCTCCTGGGTGGTGGGCGAGGCCGGCGCGGCGGGCATCGGCATCCGCGAGTCCGACGGCCCGCTCACCGACTACTACTGCCGCTTCGTGCCCAACGTCATCGACAAGAAGGGTCTGCTGTGACCGCCCACCTGCTCCCCCGGTCGATCTCCACCACGACCTCCGCGGTCATCGGCTCCACCTCGATCGCCCCGCTGTACTCGGCCGTGGTCACCGTGGGCCTGATCCACGCCCTGGTCGGGGCCTGGACCCCCGTGGTGCTGGTCGGCGCCGTGCTCCCCATGGTGGTCGTCTCGCTGTGCTTCGCCCGCCTCGACGCCCTCTACGAGGACCAGGGCACGGTCTACCGGTGGGCCCGGGAGGCCTACGGCGCGTTCACCGGGTTCCTGGGCGGCTGGGGGCTGTGGCTCTCGGCCACCCTCGTGCTCGCCTCCCTGGCCTGGGTCACGGCCGACTCCGCGCTGTTCGCCCTCGGGGTCGGCGCCGGGCCCTGGGCCACCACGGCCGTGGCCGTCCTGCTCATGGCCAGCTTCGCCGCCGTGTCCTCCACCGGGATCAGGATCTCGGCCGCCGTCCAGTGGGTCCTGGCCGTCCTGCAGCTGATCGGGGTGGTCGTGCTGGTGTGGGCCGTGCGCACCGCCCCGCCCCTCCCGCCGGGCACGAGCGCCGAGGACGGGGAGTGGACCGGCTTCTACGGCGTCGCGGAGCTCGCCACCGGCACCGGGGTGTCGGCCGGGGACGTGGCGGCCGCCCTGCTGCTGGCCCTGTTCCTGTACTGGGGCTGGGACTCCACGTTCTCCCTCACCGAGGAGTCCACCACCCAGCGGGCCCCGCGGATCTCCGCGTGGATCGCGCTCGGCGTGGTGGCGGGCGCCTACGCCGCCATCGGCTGGGCCTACGCCCCGGGGTCCTCGGTGGCCTCCCCGCTGCTGGCCGCGCTCGTGGCGGTCTCCGCGGGCGCGTCCATCGGCACCACGATGATCCCCACCTCCCGCGGCCTGATGTCCATGGCCCGCGGCGGGCACCTGCCGCGCCGCTTCCGGTCCCTGTCCTTCGCCACGTGGACCACCGCCGCCGTCGCCGCCGCCTGGATGGCGTTCTCCGGGCCGCTCTTCGACGACTCGATCGGCATCATCTCGGTGCTCGTGGCCCTGTACTACGGCCTGGCCTGCGCCGCGGTGGCGAAGCTCGGGCGCACGGCCGGGGCGCGGGCGCTCGGCGTGCTGGGCGCCGCGCTCATGGCCGTCGCCCTCGTGCTGACGGGCGCGGAGTACGCGCTGACCGCCTCCTGGGTGTGGGTGGGCCTGGTGCTCGCGCTGCTCGTGGTCCCGCTGTGGTTCCTCCTGGGCCGGGGCCGCGAGCCGCTGCCGGGCGCCCACGAGCGCACCCCGCACCTGGAGAGCCTGCTCGACTGACCCCCTCGCCGGCTGTTGCCCTGCCGGACCGCTGGTGCCCGGACCACCATGCCCCGGCCGCAGTCGTGCGCGCGGCCGCGAATGCCGTCGACTCCGCACGCCGGTCTCGGTATCGTCGTCCGGGTGACCCGCACGATCAGCCTGGCCCAGGCGCGCCGCGTCGCGATCGCCGCCCAGGGCCTGGACCGCACCCGGCCCCCGGTGGTGACGATGCGGCACGTCACGAGCACCGTTGAGCGCATCGGGCTACTGCAGATCGACTCGGTCAACGTCCTCGCCCGGGCGCACTTGCTGCCGCTGCTCGCCCGGCTCGGGCCGTACGACACCGCCCTGCTCGATCGGGCAGCGGGCCGGGCGCCGCGCCGCCTCGTCGAGGCCTGGGCGCACGAGGCCTGCTACCTGCCCGTCGCCACCTTCCCGCTCGTCGCCTGGACCCGCCGGCGCTGGGCCGGCATGGACCCCGACGCGCTGGAGGCCCGCCACCCGGGCGTGCTCGAGCTCGTCCGGGACGTCGTCGCCGAGCGCGGCCCGCTCACGGGCCGGGAGGTCGAGGCGTTCGTCGACGCCCGCCACGCGCAGCGCGCCGAGGAAGGGTGGGGCTGGCGGTGGAGCGCCGCCAGGACAGCCCTGGAGATCCTCTTCGACGCCGGGCAGCTCGGCGCCGCGCGCCGCAACGCACAGTTCGAGCGGGTCTACGACCTCACCGAGCGCGTCCTGCCCCCGCACGTCCGTGGTCAGCCGCCGCCGGACCCGGACGACGCCGTCCGCGAGCTCGTCCGCATCTCCGCCCGCGCTCACGGCATCGGGACCGTCCGGTGCTTCGCCGACTACTTCCGCCTCGGGCAGCGCGTCACCCGCCGCGCTGTCGACGAGCTCGTCGACGGCGGCGAGCTGCTGCCCGTCACGGTCGCCGGCTGGGACCGCCCGGCGTGGCTGTACGTCGACGCCGGCGTGCCGCGCCGCGTGGGCGCCCGTGCCCTGCTGGCCCCCTTCGATCCGCTCGTCTTCGAGCGTCGTCGGCTCCTGGAGCTGTTCGGGATGCACTACCGCATCGGGATCTACACCCCGGCCTCCCGGCGCACCCACGGCTACTACGTGCTGCCGTTCCTGCTCGGCGAGTCCCTCGTCGCCCGGGTCGATCTCAAGTACGACCGGGACCGCGGCGTCCTCCTGGTCCGCTCCGCCTTCGCCGAGGAGCCGGGTCCCGACGCCGCCGCGGCAACGAGGTGGCCGACGCGCTCAGTCGTCGTCGGGGAGCTGGCGGCCGAGCTGGCGACGACCGCGACGTGGCTGGGCGCGGACACCGTCGCCGTGGACGAGGACGCGAGAGGGGATCTGACCGGTCCGTTGCGGGGAGAGCTCCGCCGACCGTGTCCGCGCTGAGGCCCGAGGATCCGTCCCGACGACGATCGCGGTGGGCGTAGGCTGGATCGGCCTGCGGCGGGGGCTCGGCACCGCCGTGCTGCTGCCGGACCGAGCACCGGCGCACCGGGAGCACATCGGGCCGGGTCCGCCCGGAGCGGGCGGACCC
>NZ_JBHVDI010000164.1:0-8149 GCF_042802875.1 Kocuria sp. NPDC057446
GTCCACGAACGTTCGTGGACGGGGCCTTCCCCTGTGGCGCTGCACCGACGTGCTCAGAGCGCGCCGGTGAGGAACTGCGCGGTGCCGAGACCGAAGGACCAGTCCTCGCGGGTGTTCTCGGTGACGGAGACGACGAGGTCCTGCGGGTCGAGTCCGGTGCGCTGCTTCAGGCGGTCGGCGAGGGCGCGGTACATGGCCTGTTTCTGGGCCTCGCTGCGGCCCTGCTGGGTGACCTGGACGATGACGAGGTCGTCGGTGCGGGTGTAGCCCAGGCCGGTGTCCTCGGCGATGATCTGTCCCGGCCTGTGCTCGGTGACGATCTGGTAGCGGTCGCCGGGCGGGGCGGCGAAGGTGTCCAGCATGACGTCCTGGACGGTGTCGGCCAGCTCGCGGAGCTGTGCGGCGGTGCGGCGGTTCTCGGTGACGTCGATGCGCACGAGGGGCATGGGCGGATCCTCTCGATGGGTCGTGCGGGGCGGAGTGGTGCGGGACGGTGCGGAGCAGCGCGGGAGGCGGCACCCACCGGTCCGTCGTCGTGCGGAGCGTCGTGGCCCCAGGGGCGGCTGTCCCACGCCGACTGTCCCACCCGGTTCTGCATTATGTCAATACATACTAACAAAGTACACTGTAGGAGACGGGTTCTCCGGGACTTCCACCGGATGCGAGGGGCGGGGGGGAAGTCCTCGGGGGAACTTAGACGGTTTGTCTTTACAAACTGACCTGGTGTCGTATTCTGGTTGTGATCCGGACCACTGATCGGCCGGACGCCCGGTGTCCTTCCCCGGGCGCCGGTCCAGCACCAGAAAGCAGGTCACCATGGCGCAGCAGAACGCGACCACCACGACCGCCGGCGCGGCGGCCCAGCAGAAGACCCCCGTGCTGATCGGCACCGCCCCGGACTCGTGGGGCGTGTGGTTCCCCGACGACCCCCAGCAGACGCCCTGGGAGCGGTTCCTCGACGAGGTGGTCGAGGCCGGCTACTCCTGGATCGAGCTCGGCCCCTACGGGTACCTCCCGACCGACCCCGCCCGGCTCGCCGACGAGCTGGCCCAGCGGAACCTCAAGGTCTCGGCCGGGACCGTCTTCACCGCGTTCCACCGCGGTGCCGCCCAGTGGGAGGAGGCGTGGGAGCCTGCCCGCAAGGTCGCGGAGCTGACCGCCGCCATGGGCGGTGAGCACATCGTGGTGATCCCGGCCATGTGGCGCGACGACGTCACGGGTCAGGCGCTCGAGAACGAGCACCTGAGCACCGAGCAGTGGGACGCCCTGTGCACGGGCCACGACCGGCTCGGCAAGGTGCTGCGCGAGGACTTCGGCCTCCAGCAGCAGTTCCACTCCCACGCCGACTCCCACGTGTGCGGCCAGCCGGACATCGAGACCTTCCTCCAGCGCACCGACCCCGAGCTGGTCACCCTGTGCCTGGACACGGGTCACGCCGAGTACGGCGGCGCGTCCTCCGTCGACCTCATCCGGAAGTACCCCGAGCGGATCGGCTACCTGCACCTCAAGCAGATCGACCCCGTGGTCCTCGAGCGCGTGCGCCGGGAGAACCTCACCTGGGCCGCCGCCAACCTCGCCGGCGTCATGGTCGAGCCGCCCGCCGGGCTGCCCGACCTCGCGCAGGTCATCGCGGAGGTGGAGAAGCTGGACCGGCCGATCTTCGGCATCGTCGAGCAGGACATGTATCCCGTCTCCTCCTTCGACGTGCCGCTGCCGATCGCCACCCGCACGCGCTCCTACCTGCTGGGCTGCGGCTCCCGCACCCGCGTCCGCTGACCCGTCCGCGCCACCGATCCGGAGAACCGTCCATGAAGATCGCCCTCGATCCCACCCCGTTCCACTCCACCCACTCCCTGCTCGATTTCCCGCGGCTGGCCGCGGACCTGGGCTACGAGCACCTGCAGCTGACGCCCCATGCGGACTTCCTGCCCTTCTTCCACCACCCCAAGGCCGACGACCGGCTGGTCGCGGACCTGCGCGCGGCCTGCCGCGCCGCCGGGGTGCAGATCGCCTCGGTGCTGCCCGTGCTGCGCTGGTCCTCCCCGGACCCCGACGCCCGCGAGGCGGCCGTGCGGTACTGGAAGCGTGCGATCCGGATGGCCGTGGACCTCGGGGTGCAGCAGATGAATACCGAGTTCTCCGGCCGGCCCGAGCTCTCCGAGGAGTCGGAGCGGGCGTTCTACCGGTCGATGGAGGAGCTGCTGCCCCTCATCGAGGCGGAGGGCGTGCACATCGCGATCGACCCGCACCCCGACGACTTCGTGGAGCAGGGCCTGGCCGCCTGGCGGGTGATCCGGGGCGTGAACTCCCCGAACCTCGGCTTCGCCTACGTGGCGCCGCACACCTTCCACATGGTCGACGAGCCGCTCGAGATCATGGCCGCGGCGGGGGACCGGCTGCGCGTCGTGCACGTCGCGGACACGATGGACCACCACCGCTCGCACGGGCTGCGCTACATCACCAACCCCCCGGGCAACGCCGCCCGGGTGCACCAGCACCTGAGGATCGGCGACGGCGACGTCGACTGGGACGAGTTCTTCGGCGGACTCGCGGCCAACGGCTTCCTCGACCGCGAGGACTCCGTGATGGTGTCCTCCGTCTTCGCCGAGGACGAGAACGCGATGGAGGTCTCCCGCTACCAGCTGGAGCAGATGCGCGAGCGCTCCGCCGCCGCGCGGAAGGTGGAGGTGGAGGCATGAGCTACGACGTCGTGACCATCGGACGCATCAGCGTCGACATCTATCCCGACGACGTGGGCGTCGGCCTCGAGGACGTGACCACGTTCCGCAAGTACCTCGGCGGTTCGCCCGCCAACGTGGCGGTCGCCGCGGCCCGCCACGGGGAGTCCACCGCGCTGATCACCCGCACCGGGGAGGACCCGTTCGGCACCTACCTGCACCGCGAGCTCACCCGCTACGGCGTGGACGACCGGTTCGTGAGCGCCGTGCCGGGGCTGCAGACCCCCGCCACGTTCTGCGCGATCCGCCCGCCCGAGGACTTCCCGCTGTACTTCTACGGGCGCTTCCCCACGGCCCCGGACCTGCAGATCCGGGTCGAGGAGATCGACGCCGAGGTCGTGCGCGACGCGCGGATCCTGTGGTCCACCGTCACGGGCCTGTGCCAGGAGCCGTCCCGCTCGGCCCACTTCGCCGCCCACGAGGCCCGTCCCCGTGAGCAGCTGCGGGCCGATCAGCACACGGTCCTGGACCTCGACTACCGGCCCATGTTCTGGGACACCGAGGAGGACGCCCGGGCGCAGGTCCACGAGCTGCTCCGGCACGTGACCATCGCCATCGGCAACGACAAGGAGTGCGCGGTGGCCGTGGGGGAGGGCACCCCCGACGAGCAGGCCGACCGCCTGCTCGAGGCCGGGGTGCGGATCGCCGTCGTCAAGCTCGGCCCCGACGGGGTCATGGCCAAGACCCGTGACGAGCGGGTGGTCTCGGCCCCCGTCCCGGTGCAGACCGTCAACGGCCTCGGCGCCGGCGACTCCTTCGGCGGGGCCTTCTGCCACGGCATCAACCAGGGCTGGAGCCTCGAGCAGGTCCTCGACTACGCCAACGCCTCCGGCGCGATCGTGGCCTCGAAGATCTCGTGCTCCGACGCCATGCCCACCCCCGACGAGGTCTTCCAGCTGCTGCGCGAGCGCGGCCGCGCCGTACCCGAAGGAGCCACCCCATGACCACGACCTCCCCCCTCGAGATCGACACGGCGGATCCGCGCCGCTACGAGGACCTGACCCGCGTCCGGCTCGAGGACCCCCGTGCGATCCAGCGCGCGGCCGACTCGCGCCGCCGCCACCCCGGGCCCGTGCACGGCCGGCAGAACTTCGTGGTCGCCGCGGACCACGCGGCCCGCGGCGCGCTGCGGGTGCGCGACGACGCCGGTGCCATGGCCGACCGGCGCGGCCTCCTGGACCGCCTGCAGATCGCCCTGGCGGACCCCAAGGTCGACGGCGTGCTCGCCTCCCCGGACGTGCTCGACGACCTGCTGCTGCTCGGGGCGCTCGAGGGCAAGCTCGTCTTCGGCTCCATGAACCGCGGCGGGCTGCCCGGGCTGGTCAACGAGATCGACGACCGCTTCACCGGCCACACCGCCGAGGCGCTGGACCGGATCGGCGCCGACGGCGGCAAGATGCTCACCCGCATCTGCTTCGAGGACCCGCACACCACTTCGGTGCTGGAGAGCACCGCCAAGGCGGTCGACTCCCTGGCCGCCCTGGGGCTGATCGCGATGGTCGAGCCGTTCATCTCCCGGATCACGGACCGGGGCATCGTCAACGACCTCTCGGCCGACGCCGTGGTCCAGTCCGTGGCCATCGCCCAGGGCCTGGGCGGCAGCTCCGCGCACACGTGGATGAAGCTGCCCGTGGTCGAGGACATGGAGCGCGTCATGGCGGCCACCACGCTGCCCACCGTCCTGCTGGGCGGTGATCCGAGCGCCCGGCCCGACGAGGTCTTCGCGACCTGGGAGGCCGCGCTCGCGCTGCCCGGCGTGCAGGGCCTGACCGTCGGCCGCACCCTGCTCTACCCCGGGGACGGCGACGTCGCAGGGGCCGTCGCCACCGCCGCGTCCCTGCTCAAGGGACACCCCGTCGAGGAAGGAGCCGCTCGATGAGCACCCGCACCCTCTCCGTCTCCCAGGCGCTCGTGGAGTTCCTGGCCAACCAGTGGACGGTCGACCGGATCGGCGCCGAGGAGTACCGGCAGCGCACGATCCCCGGCATGTTCGGCATCTTCGGCCACGGCAACGTGGCCGGGGTGGGCCAGGCCCTCAAGCAGTACCAGGCCCAGGACCCGGCCCTGATGCCCTACTACCAGGGCCGCAACGAGCAGGCCCAGGTGCACCAGGCCGTCGGCTACGCCCGGCACACCCGGCGCCGGGCCACCTTCGCGGTGTCCACCTCGATCGGGCCCGGGGCCACCAACATGGTCACCGGCGCCGCCCTGGCCACCACGAACCGGCTGCCCGCGCTGCTGTTCCCCTCGGACCAGTTCGCCTCCCGCCGGCCGGACCCGGTGCTCCAGCAGCTCGAGCGTCCCGACGCCAACGACATCACGGTCAACGACGTCTTCCGTCCGGTCAGCCGCTACTTCGACCGCGTCTGGCGGCCCGAGCAGCTCTTCTCGGCGCTGCTCAACGGCATGCGGGTGCTCACGGACCCGGCCGAGACCGGGGCCGTGACCATCGCGCTCCCGCAGGACGTGCAGGCCGAGCCGCTCGAGGTGCCCGAGGAGTTCCTCGCTCCCCGGGAGTGGCGGATCCGCCGGCCGGCGCCGGAGGAGGAGGACGTCCGCGCGGCCGTCGCGGCGATCCGCGCGGCCGAGCGGCCCGTGGTCATCGCCGGCGGCGGCGTGCACTACGCCTTCGCCACCGAGGCGCTGGCCGAGTTCGCCGAGGCCACCGGCATCCCCGTGGCCTACACCCAGGCGGGCGTGGGGGTCATGGACTGGGACCACCCGCTGTGCCTCGGGGCCGTCGGGTCCACCGGCTCCACCGCGTCCAACGCGGTGGTCGCCGAGGCCGACCTGGTCATCGGCATCGGCACCCGCTACGAGGACTTCACCACCGCGTCCCGGACCGCGTTCCAGCACCCGGACGTCCGTTTCGTCAACGTCAACGTCGCGGCGTTCGACGCCTACAAGCAGGGCACCGCGGTGCCGATCGTCGCCGACGCCCGCAAGGTGCTCGTCGAGCTGACGAAGGCGCTGGGCGGGTACCGGGTGGGTGGGGACCTCGCGGAGACCGTCGAGCGGGAGAAGCAGCGCTGGGACGCGACCGTGGACGCGGCGTTCACGGAGCGGCACCTGCCGCTGCCCAGCCAGAACGAGATCATCGGGGCCGTCAACGAGGCCATGGACGACCGCGACGTCGTCGTGTGCGCCGCGGGCTCGCTGCCCGGTGATCTGCACAAGATGTGGCGGGTGAAGGACGCCTACGGCTACCACGTCGAGTACGCCTTCTCGTGCATGGGCTACGAGATCGCCGGCGGGCTCGGGGTCAAGCGGGCCGCCGTGGCCGAGGCGGACCGGGCCGGGGCGCCGCAGGAGGCGCGCGACGTCGTCGTCATGGTCGGGGACGGCTCCTACCTGATGATGCACACCGAGCTCGTCACGGCCGTGGCCGAGGGGCTCAAGCTCGTGGTGGTGCTGATCCAGAACCACGGCTACGCCTCGATCGGCGCGCTCTCGGAGCAGCTGGGGTCCCAGCGCTTCGGCACGAAGTACCGCTACCTCGACGAGGAGCGGCACAGCTTCGACGACGGCTCGACGCTGCCGATCGACCTCGCCACCAACGCCGAGTCCCTCGGCGTGCGCGTGCTGCGCGTCGAGTCCGGCGAGGGTGTCATCGACCGGCTGCAGGTGGCCGTGGCCGAGGCCAAGGCCGTTCCCGAGGGCTCCGGCCCCGTGCTCGTGCACGTGGAGTCGGACCCGCTGATCGACGCGCCCAGCTCCGAGTCCTGGTGGGACGTGCCCGTCACGGGCACCGCCACCCTCGCATCCACCCACGAGGCCTACGAGGTCTACCAGCAGAACAAGGCCCGGCAGCGTCCGCTGCTCGGGGAGTCCAGGAGGAACGCATGAGCCAGCAGACCCAGCAGCAGACCCAGCACGTCGAGCACTTCATCGACGGGAAGCGCACCCCCGGCACCGGGGAGTCCACCCAGGAGATCTACAACCCCGCCACCGGCAAGGTGTCCGGCATCCTGCACCTGGCCTCCGAGGAGGACCTGCAGACCACGGTCGCCGCGGCACGGAAGGCCGCCGACTCGTGGGGTGACATGTCCATCGCCCGGCGCACCGCCGTGCTGTTCAAGTTCCGCGAGCTCGTGGCGGCCCACACGGACGACCTCGCCGCCCTGATCACCGCCGAGCACGGCAAGGTGCTCTCCGACGCCAAGGGCGAGGTGGGCCGCGGCCTCGAGGTCGTCGAGTTCGCCTGCGGGATCGCCGAGCAGCTCAAGGGCGAGTACTCCGACCAGTTCTCCACCGGCATCGACGTCTACTCCTTCCGCCAGCCCCTCGGCGTGGTCGCGGGCATCACCCCGTTCAACTTCCCCGTCATGGTGCCGCTGTGGATGGCCCCGGTGGCGATCGCCACCGGCAACGCGTTCATCCTCAAGCCCTCCGAGCGGGACCCCTCCCCGTCCCTGCTGATCGCCGAGCTGTGGCAGCGGGCCGGTCTGCCGGACGGCGTGTTCCAGGTGCTGCACGGCGGCAAGGAGGCCGTGGACGGCCTGCTGACCCACCCCGACGTGGACGGCATCTCCTTCGTGGGCTCCACCCCGATCGCCCAGTACGTGCACGAGACCGCGACCAAGCACGGCAAGCGCGTCCAGGCCCTCGGCGGGGCGAAGAACCACGCGATCGTGCTGCCGGACGCGGACATGGACTCCGCGGCCGACAACCTCACCGCGGCCGCCTTCGGCTCCGCCGGGGAGCGCTGCATGGCCGTGTCCGTGGCCGTGGCCGTGGGCGAGGCCGCGGACCTTCTCGTGGACAAGCTGGCCGAGCGGGCCAAGGACATCACCGTGGGCAACGGCATGGACGCCACCTCCGACATGGGCCCCGTCATCACGCCCGCGTCCCGGGACCGCGTGCGCCGGATCGTCACCGCGGCCGAGCAGGACGGCGCCGCCGTCGTCGTGGACGGCCGCGACCTGATCGTGGCCGACCACGAGGACGGCTTCTTCGTGGGCCCGACCGTCCTGGACAAGGTCCGGAAGGACATGCAGGCCTACGAGGAGGAGATCTTCGGGCCCGTCCTGGTGGTGCTGCGCGTGGACACCCTGGACGAGGGCATCGAGGTCATCAACGCCAACCCGTACGGCAACGGCACCGCGATCTTCACCTCCTCCGGCGCCTACGCCCGCCAGTTCAAGCGCCGGGTGACCGTGGGCATGATCGGCGTCAACGTGCCGATCCCCGTGCCCGTCGCCTGGCACTCCTTCGGCGGCTGGAAGGCCTCGCTGTTCGGCGACCACCACATCTACGGGCCCGACGGCGTGCGCTTCTACACCCGCGGCAAGGCCGTCACCGAGCGCTGGCCCGAGCCGCACCACACCTCGGGGGCGTCCTTCGCCTTCCCGTCCTCGTCCGACCACTGACCGCCGGGCCCCGTCCCTGCCACGCCCGCGAACGCGTGGCAG
>NZ_JBHVDI010000165.1:0-8147 GCF_042802875.1 Kocuria sp. NPDC057446
CGCCCCGGGTTCAGGAGGCGTCGGCGGCGAGCGCGCGGTCGGCGACGCGGACCTCGACGGGGGTCGTGAGGACGCGGTCGGCGTCCTCCACGTCCCGGACCGTGCCGGTGACCGTGAACCGGCCCTCGAGGGGCAGGTCCTCGCTGGAGGCGCCGGCGCGCAGGACGAACTCGCCCGGCTCCACGATCCGGCGCATGGCCCGGCCCGTGAACGAGGTGCGGTCGGCGTGCACGGAGAAGACCACGCGGGCGCTCTGCCCGGCCTCCAGCGCGATCTTGGCGAAGCCGACGAGCATCTTCAGCGGCCGGACGACCTGGGCGAGGGGGTCGCTCAGGTACAGCTGGACGACCTCCTGGCCGTCCCGGCCGGAGGTGTTGGTCACGGTGACCGCGGCCTCCACGGTGCCGTCGGTGCCGATCTCGGCCGCGGACAGCTCGAGCGCGTCGTAGGAGAAGCTCGAGTACCCGATGCCGTGGCCGAACGGGTACAGCGGCCGGGGGTCCAGGTTGGAGACGCCCTCCGAGTACCCGCCCAGGGCGGGGGTCAGGTAGGTGCCGGGCTGGCCGCCCACGTGCCGGGGGATCCCCACGGGCAGCCGCCCGGAGGGGTTCACCCGCCCGGAGAGCACCCCGGCGACGGCGTGCCCGCCCTCCTCGCCCGGCATGAAGGCCTGCACCACGGCCGCGCAGCGGTCGTCGAACGCGCCGAGGCTGTAGGGGCGGCCCGTCACGAGCACGAGGACCACCGGGGTGCCCGTGGCGAGCACGGCCTCGACGAGCGCGGCCTGCCGGCCGGGCAGGGACAGGTCCACCACGTCGCAGCCCTCGCCGGAGGTGCCCGTGCCGAAGAGCCCCGCGAGGTCGCCCACGGTCACGACCGCGAGGTCGGCCTCCTCGGCCGCGGCCACGGCCTCGGCGATGCCGCTGGTGTCGGGGTCGGTGAAGTCGACGCCGCGGGCGTGCCGGAAGGTGGTCCCCCCGTCCGCGAACTCCTCGGCGAGGGCGTCGACGATCGAGGTGATCTCGATGCCGGTGCCGGACTCCCCGAAGCGGGACAGGACGTGGTTGGTGAAGCTGTAGCAGCCGAGGAACGCGCGGGGCTGCCCGGCGCTGGGGCCGATGACCGCGACCTTCCGGGCGGTGTCGCGGGCCAGCGGCAGGACGCCCTCGTTCTTGAGCAGGACGACGGACTCCTCGGCCATCCGGCGGGCGAGCCGGCGGTTCGCCGGGGAGTCGAGGTCGACGCTCCCGCCCGCGGCGCCGGGGTCGAAGCCCGGATCCAGCAGCCCGAGCTCGACCTTCTGCGTCAGCACCCGCCGCACCGCGCGGTCGAGCAGGGACTCGTCGAGGGCGCCGTCGCGCACGGCGCCGGCGAGGTCCGCGAAGCAGCCGGTCTCGGGCAGCTCCACGTCCATCCCCGCGGAGAGCGACTGGACGCCGGCGTCGCGGGGGTCCGCCGCGACGTGGTGCATGGACTCCAGGAAGCTCACGGCCCAGTAGTCGGAGACGACCGTCCCCTCGAAGCCCCAGGTCTCCCGCAGGAGCGTGGTGAGCAGCTCGGGGTCGGCGACGGGCGGGACGCCGTCGACGTCCGCGTAGGAGTTCATCACCGCGCCGGCCTCGCCGAGCTTGACGGCCATCTCGAAGGGCACGAGGACGACGTCGCGGAACTCGCGCGGTCCGATCGAGACGGGGGCGTGGTTGCGCCCGGCGCGGGAGGTGGAGTAGCCCGCGAAGTGCTTCAGGGTGGCGATCACGCCGGCCTCCTGGAGCCCCCGGACGTACTCGGTGGTCAGGGTGCCCACGAGGTAGGGGTCCTCGCCGACGGTCTCCTCGACGCGGCCCCAGCGGTAGTCGCGGACGACGTCGAGCACGGGGGACAGGCCGAGGTGGACGCCCACGCCCTTCATGTCGGCGCCGATGTGCCGGGCCATGGTGCGGACCAGCTCGGGGTCGAAGGCGGCGCCCCAGGCGATCGCGGCCGGGTAGCAGGTGGCTCCCAGGGTGGTGAACCCGGTGAGGCACTCCTCGTGGGCGATGGCCGGGATCCCGAGCCGGGAGGTCTCCACGACCTGGCGCTGCAGGGTGCGCAGGTGCTCCACCCCGTCCGCCGCGGAGATCGGCGCGCTGCCGAAGGCCCGGGTGATGTGGCCGAGACCGTGGGCGATCGCGGCCTCGAAGGTCGAGCGGTCGTTGGCGAAGGCGGACTCCATGGGGGCCGCGCCGCCCGTGGCCTCCTCCGGGTCGGGGCGCAGCCAGTAGCTGCCGAGCTGACCGGCCTTCTCCTCGAGGCTCAGCTCCTGCAGCAGGGCGTCGACGCGTTCGGCGACGGGACGGGCGGGGTCGTTCCACGGCGCTGTCGTGGGTGCTGTCATGGGGGTGTTCTTTCTGCTCGGTGGGCGCGTCACTTGCCGAAGCCGGCGGTGAGCCCGGCGACGAGGTGCCGGCGCCCGAAGACGTAGAGGACGAGGATCGGCAGCGCCGAGAGGACGACGGCGGCCAGGACGGCGGGGATGTCGGCCTGGAACTCCCCCTGGTACGTCCACAGGGACAGGGGCAGCGTGCGCTTCTCGGAGCTCTGCGTGAGGATCAGCGGGAACAGGAAGTTGTTCCAGCTGTTGAGGGCGTTGTAGACGCCCACGGTGGTGATGGCGGGCAGGCTCAGCGGCAGCACGAGCGTGCGGAAGACCTTCCAGTCGCCGGCGCCGTCGAGGGTCATGGACTCGTAGAGCTCGTTGGGGATGTCCCGCATGAAGTTCGTGAGGATCAGGACCGTGATCGGGATCCCGGACGCGATCCCGGGCAGGATCAGGGCGGCCAGGGTGTCGTAGAGGCCGAGCTGGACGATGATCAGGTAGATCGGGATGATCGTCGCCTGGATCGGGATGGCGATGCCCAGCAGGAACAGCCGGTTCGAGAACACGGCCAGCCCGGTCCGGCTGCGCACGATCACGTAGGACGCGAGCAGGGACAGGAACACGATCCCCGCCACCGTGAACACGACCACGACCACGCTGTTGAGGAAGTACTGGACGAACTGGTTCTGCAGGACCGTGGCGTACGGCGCGAACGTCGGGGACGAGGGCAGCAGCGGGTTCGTGGAGTAGTAGTCCTCGCGGGGCTTCAGGCTCGTGATGGCGATGTAGTAGATCGGGATGATGATCGCGGCCAGCCACAGCCAGCCGCCGACGGCCGCCGGGATGTTCGGGAGCCCCCGGCGCCGGCGGGCGGGGCGGGTGCCCGCCGGTCGGGTGTCCGGACCGGACGCGCCCTCGGGCCGAATGCTCACGGGACGGGTGTCCGCGGTTCGTGTGCTCATGGGACTACGCACCTTCCGCCTGGCTCTCCATCTTTTCGGCCCCGGTGAGCCGTTGCAGGCCGAGGGCGAGGGTGAGCCCCACGGCGACGAGGATGACCGCCAGGACACTGGCCTCGCCCATCTGGTTGCTGCGGAATCCGGTCAGGTACATGTCCAGGGGCAGGATCCGGGTCGCGGTGCCGGGCCCGCCGCCGGTGAGGGCGAAGACGAGGTCGAAGTAGGTCAGGGACCCGACCAGCATCAGCGTGGAGGACGTCACGATGGTGTACTTCAGCTGCGGCAGCGTGATCGAGAAGAACTGCCGCACCGTCCCCGCGCCGTCGATCGTGGCGGCCTCGTACATGCTCTGCGGGATCTGCCGCACCCCCGCCTGGTAGAGCAGCGAGTGGAAGGGGATGAAGGACCACGAGATGACGAAGACGACGACGTAGAACGCCAGGCTCCCGTTGCCCAGCCAGTCCTGCCGCAGCAGCGCCGCGCCGAACGCCCGCGACAGCCCGAAGTTCGGGTCGAGCAGGGCCTTGAAGGCGATGCCGATCGCCGCGGCCGAGAAGAGCATCGGCAGGAAGTACAGGACGGAGAGGAACTCCCGGTACCGCTGGCGGCCGGCCATGAACACGCCGAGCAGCAGGCTCAGCGGGAACTGCACGGCGTAGCTCAGCAGCGTGAGCTGGACGGTCAGCACCATCGCCTGCCGGGACACCGGGTTCTCGAGCACGGACACCCAGTTCTCGCCCCCGGCCCACTGCGGGGTGCCCAGGCCGTCCCACTCCATGAAGGACAGCACCAGGACCCCCAGCAGCGGCCCGATCGCGAAGATGCCGAAGAAGACCAGGGCGGGCGCCAGCATCCAGTTGCTGGGGCCGGCGCCCACCCGGGTCCGCCGCCGCGCGGGAGAGCGCACGAGCATCAGAGCGTCCCGTTCATCGCGGTCTGGAACTCCTCGGGGCTCATCTCGCCGGCGAAGACCTGGCTGAGGTTGGTCAGCAGGGCCTGTCCCTGGTCGGCCGGGAGCGCCTGGTCCCAGGAGAGCTGGAAGTTCGGCGCGTCCTGGACCATCGAGTAGGCGAAGTCGAGGTACTCCGGGTGCTCGGTCTCGGCGATCTTGTCCTCCACGCCGTCCACGGCGGGGATCAGCCCGGCGTCGAAGAGCGTGTCGACGGCGGCGTCGTCGAGGTTCATGTCGTTGAGGTACTCGAGGGCCGTGGCCTTCTCCTCCTCGGACGCGTCCGCGGACACGGCCCAGAAGTTCGCCGGGTTGCCCACGATGTTCTGCGGGTCGCCCTGTCCGCCCTCGATCTCGGGGAACGTGGTGTAGCCCAGGTTGCCCTCGGCGGTCCACTCGGGGGCGTCGGTGAGGAAGCTGGAGTAGACCCAGCTGCCGTGCAGCATCATGGCCGCCTGGTCGGTGTGCACGAGCGCCACGTCGGCGCCCGCGTCGGCCACGACCGACCCGTAGGCGTCGCCGAAGCCGCCGGCCTCGACGAGCTCCTGGATCTTCTCCAGGGCCTCGGTGATGGCCGGGTGCGACCACGCGTCCTCCTCGCCGTCCACGACGGCCTGGAACACCTCGGGCCCGCCGATCCGGTCGGTGAGGTACTGGATCCACATGAGGTACGGCCACTGGCTGGAGCCGGCCACGGAGATCGGCGTGACGCCCTCGGCCTTGAAGGCCTCCACGGCGTCCAGCATCTCCTCCCACGTGGTGGGGACCTCGACGCCGGCCTCCTCGAAGAGCTTGGTGTTGTAGTACAGGATGACGGGCTGGGTGTTGTTGTTCGGGACGGCGTAGAGCTTCCCGTCCACCTTGCCGGTCTCCAGCACGGAGTCGAGGGCGCGCTCCTCCATCTCGGGGATCTCCCCGGTCAGCTCCACCACGCTGTCGTTCTCGACGTAGCTCTGCAGGGTGTCGCCGCCCCAGTTGTAGATCAGGGTGGGCGCGTTGCCGGAGCCGACGCTGGTGCGGATCTTCTCCTTGAAGGCGTCGTTCGCGAAGTACTCGGCGGTGATGGGGGCGTCGCCGTTGGTGTCGTTCCACGCCTGGAAGGAGCTGCGGAACGTCTCCTCGGCGCCGCCGGTCAGCGTCCAGGCGCTGGCGCCTCCCTCGCCGCCCGCGCCGCCGGGCTGGGCGCCGGCGCTGCACCCGGCCAGGGTCAGGGCCGCGGCGCCCACGAGCGCGATGCGGGACAGCGAGCGGGGGGAGAAGGGGCCCCGGTGCGCGCCGGCGGGCGCGGGACGGAGGTTGCGGTGGGTGGTCATGGCGTTCTCCTCATCAGTGAGCAATACGTTGCGCCTACGAAACTTTTCGTATAGCGTTTCGTTGCGAGAAGAGTAAGTGGCCTGTTTCACACCCGTCAACCCCCTGGTGTGACCGGCGCCACTGAGGCGGAGTGCGTCGAAACGTTTCGAGGCCCGCCCGTGACCCGTCCGCCGCCGTCCACCGTCCGAGGAGATCGTCCCCCATGAAGAGAACCACGCTCAGCCAGGTGGCCGCCCAGGCCGGCGTCTCCAAGGGCACGGTCTCCAAGGTGCTCAACGGCCGCCCCGACGTGGGGGAGGACACGCGGGAGCGGGTCCGGGCCGCGGTCGCCGACCTCGGCTACACGGGCTCGGCCGTCCGCCGGCCCCGGACGGCCATCGTCCTCGTCTTCGACACCCTCGAGAGCAACTACTCCCTCCAGGTGATGGCCGGTGCCGTGGACGCCTGCGGCCTTGCCGACGCCGACCTCATGCTGAGCACGCTGCCGAGCCTCGAGCAGGGCGACGTCCCGCCGTTCTCCGAGGACTGGTTCGCCCGCTGCGGCCGCACGGGCGAGACCGCGGTCATCGCCGTGACCACCCCGCTGACCCCGGAGCAGGTGGCCGCCGCGGCCCACGCGCAGGTCCCGCTGGTGGCCATCGACCCCGTGAACAGCCTGCCGTCCACGGTCCCCAGCATCGGCTCCACCAACTGGGCCGGCGGGTACGAGGCCACCACCCACCTCCTGGAGCTCGGGCACCGCCGGGTCGGCCACCTCAGCGGTGCCGGGGGCTCGGTCCCGGCGCGCGAGCGCCTGGCCGGCTACCGCAGCGCCCTGGAGAACGCCGGGGTGCCGCACGACCCCGGGCTCGTGACGGGCGGCGGGTTCAGCTACGAGGCGGGATTCGCCGGCGCCCAGGAGCTGCTCGAGCTCGAGGACCCGCCCACGGCCCTGTTCGCGGCCTCCGACGAGGCCGCCCTCGGCGCCTTCGAGGCCGCCCGGCAGGCGGGGCTGCGAGTGCCCGAGGACCTCAGCGTGGTCGGCTTCGACGACACGCTGCTCGCGCGCTGGGCCTCGCCCAAGCTGACCACCGTGCGCCAGCCCCTGCACGCCATGGGCGAGATGGCCGTCGAGCGCGCGGTCACCCTGCTGGCCGGCGGGTCCCGCCGGGTCCATCCCCTCCAGCTCCAGACCTCGCTGGTCGAGCGCTCCTCCACCGCGCCGCCCCGCAGCGGTGCGGAGGGCGCGGTCACTCCCGGATGAAGCGGGCCCGGCCCGCCTGCCAGCCGAAGACCGCCGCGAGCGTGCCGACCACCGCGAACATGATCCCCGCCGCGGCGAAGCCGCCGGTCCAGTGCAGCAGCTGCCCCACCAGGAAGGTGCCCGAGGAGCCCACGCCGTAGCCCACGCCCTGCATCATCCCCGAGAGCCGCACCGCCATGTCGCTGCTCCGGGTGCGCAGCGCGATCATCGTCAGGGCCACGGCGGTGAGGCTGCCCTGCCCCAGTCCGAGCAGTCCGGTCCAGACCCAGATCAGCTCGGTGGGCCCGAAGACGGAGAGCACGAAGCCGCCGCCGGCCATGAGCGCCACCACGGCGTTGAGCACCCGCTGGTCCGCCAGCCGTGCGGCCAGGACCGGGGCGAACAGCGAGCCCGTCATCTGCAGCAGGATGGACACCGCCACGATCAGCCCGGCGGTGGCGCCGTCGATCCCGCGGTCCCGCAGGATCGGGGCGAGCCAGGCGAAGACGCTGAAGGACATCATCGCCTGGAAGACCATGAACAGGGTGATCTGCCAGGCCACCGGCGAGCGCCACGGCCCGGGGCCACCGGTGTCGGGCGGCGGGGGGCCGGGCGCCCGGTGGCGCAGCGCCACCGGGACCAGCAGCACCACCACCAGGGCCGCGGGTGCCGCCCACACCGCGAGGGAGCCCCGCCAGGAGTCCGTCGCCTGGAACACGGGGTAGGTGAGACCCGCGCCGAGGGCGGCGGAGGCGCAGATCGCGGTGGTGTAGAGCCCGCTCATCAGGCCGATGCGGTGGGCGAAGTCCCGCTTCACGATGGACGGCAGCAGCACGTTGCCCAGGGCGATCGCGGCGCCGCACGCGACCGTCCCCGCGAGCAGCAGCGGCAGGGCGCTCGCGCCCGGCAGGGGCAGGCCGCGGACCACCAGTCCCAGGGCCAGGACCACCATGGCGCCGAGCAGCACGTGCTCGGCCCCGAACCGGCGGGCCAGGCGCGGGGCGAAGGGCGCGAAGACGCCGAGCAGCGTCACGGGGGCAGTGGTCAGCACGGTGACCGCCCACCCGGGCAGATCCGCGGCGGCGGTGATCTCCGGGAGGATCGCGGAGAAGCTGGAGAAGACCGTGCGCAGGTTCAGGCCGACCAGGACCACGCACACGGCGAGGTAGACCAGCGCCCGGCGGGAGGTCGGGGCGCTCGGCGGATCGGCACTCGGGCTCGGCACGGGGAGGTCTCCTCGGGGCTCGGAGGCAGGCCGTTCCCGCGAGGGCCGGCCCGGACAGGCTCCACGGTACTGCGGGAGCGCTCCGGTGCCGTGCAGCGCTGAGGCCGTGCCCGGGCCGTGCC
>NZ_JBHVDI010000166.1:0-7937 GCF_042802875.1 Kocuria sp. NPDC057446
GGACCACCACGACGTGATCAGCCGGCCGGTCCTGATCCAGGACAGCCTGGATCGTGGTTCCGATGCTTGCGGACTCGTTGTAGGCAGGCACCAGCACAACGATTTTCATTCGGCCCCCCAGCCGTGAATGTGCAGGGGCCATGCAGATAATCCCACCGCCCCCACGGTGTGAACAAGAGGCGGCGCCGTCGCGAGAAGTGCCCACTTCTCCGCGGATCGCCGGAGCCCCCTGCTCCCGAACTACCCTCAACTATGCTTAAGCAATTATTTACTGGCAAGTATTACTTGATGTGTCATCAGCCATAGGGGGGGTGGCGCCGAGGGGTCGAGAAGTGTTCGGGCTCCAGGACTCCGATCAGTCCTGACTAGACTCGGCGCACCATGATGACTCCTGGTTCGGCGCATGGAGCGTCTCCCTCGACGCAACCGCGCCGCGAACTCGGTAGCCGGCCGACGCGCCGCGCGTTGTTGGCCGGGGTCGGGGCGCTGGTGCTCACCGGATGCGGCAGCCCCGCAGAGCCGGAGTCCGCTCCTCCTCCGCCCCGCACCCGTCCCCTGGAGCAGGGAGTCTGTCTCCCCGGAGGCCCTCTGGATCACGCGGGCGTGCGCGGATACACGGCCATGGCCGGGTCCCCGGCGCGGTGGATGCTGTTGTTCTGCGATTGGTCCGTGGCGCATCCGCCACTGCAGACCCTCGATGCGGCCCTCGAGCACGGGGCGGTGCCCGTCCTGACCTGGGAACCGTGGCGTGCTCCCCGGACCGATGAGCAATCCTCCCCCGCGGTGCAGCAGCCCGGCTACAGCTTGTTCGCCATCGCCGCCGGAGACCACGACGAGCACATCCGCACCTGGGCGCAGGAACTGCGTCAGTGGGATCGTGACGTCGTGCTGCGCTTCGCCCACGAGATGAACGGCGACTGGTACCCGTGGGGCGCCGGCGTGCAGGGGAACACCGCGGAGCACTACGTGCAGGCCTGGCACCACGTCCGCAACGTCTTCGACACCACCGGCGCCGACAACGTGCGCTGGTGCTGGGCGCCCAACGTCCCGAACGGTCTCACGACCGAGAACTCCAGCACCCTCGCGGACTTCTTCCCCGGCGCCGCCGCCGTGGACCTGCTCGGACTGGACGGCTACATCTGGGGTCCGACCGGACCGATCGGCTGGATCGGGGCGCCGGCCCTCTTCCGGACCGGGATCCGGGAACTCCGCACCCTGGACACCGGCCTGCCGATTCTGATCACCGAGACAGCCTCAGCAGAAGCACCCGACAGCGCTGCGGCCAAAGCCGCCTGGATCACCGAGCTCTTCGCCTACGCCGATTCCCAGGGCGACGTCCGTGCGATCATCTGGTTTCATCTCGACAAGGAGCTCGACTGGCGCATCGACTCCTCGCCTCGATCTCAGGCCGCCTACCACCACGCCGTGACACGACTCCGGCAGCACCCCGGCAACGGGACCTGACGCCACCGCTCACCTCCACGTGGTCCGCAGGCAACAGGCCTGGTGTCCCGGGGCTTCGAAGCCGTCGTCGAGGACAGCGGGAGGCATTGCGCTGCGGCGAGGATCGACTCCGCTCGTCCCGGACTCCGTGAGGTCGACCGAGAACGCCGGGAAGACCCCCCCGACGACCAAGACGCAAACCGTCCACCCCTCGGCGTGCGAGACGCAGGCGGCGATCGTCGACGGCCGGAGCGTGTGAAGGATCAGCGCCGACGACTGTCAGAGCGGGACGTCATCGGCGGGCCTCAACGATCGGCAGCTCGAACAGCCGCTACGCCCATCCGGGGGCAGCTCACGGCCAAGGTCGATCCGGACCGTGTGGCCCACGCCTACGACGGTGAGGAGCTGGTGGTCTTCCTCATCGGCTGGCGCATCACGACACCGCGGCGTGTACGCCAGGGGTGGCCGGTCCTCGGCGCGATGCCCCCGATGCTCGAGGAACTGTCCCTGGACCCTGACTCCGGCCTCATGGGTATGGGACGACCGTCGGCGCGGGCGGCACGACGATCATCCAGTACTGGAACTTGACGCGGGAGCTTTACGCCTACGCCTCCCAGCCCCACGCCCGGCATCGGCCCGCCTGGGCGACGTTCAACCGACTGGCCCGGAAAGCGTCGGCCACTGTGGGCATTCGGCACGAGACGTTCGTGGTCGCCCGCGCCGAGTCCGTCTACGTCGGCATGCCTCCTAGCGGACTGGCCGAGGCCACCACCACCGTTCCCGTGACCGCCCGCTCCGACCGGGCCGTCGACCGGTTGACCGACCGAGCCCGCCGCGACGACACGGCCCCCGAGCCGCCTGCCGAGAAGAGGCCTCGCATCGGTCCCTCCAGGGCACCACGGAGTCCCACTCCGGACGAGCCCATGCCCCGTCCTGCTGGGGCCGGTCAGTTGCGCGAGCTGCCGGTGTTCGTGCCCTCGCCGGAGTCGTCCCGGTGGTAGAGGTACTCGTTGCCGTGCTCGTCCTTCTCCACGTAGAAGTGCTCCTGGACCTCCTGGTACCAGGTCTGGGCGGCGTCGCTCATCCTCTCGCCCTCCTGCGCCTGGTCGGTCCGGTCCCCCGGCCCGTAGACGCTCATGGCGATGGCGTTGAGCCTGTCGAGGATGCGGTGCCGCTGCTCGCCGTCCTGGTTGGTGTTCTGCCTGTTCCGCGCCATGACGTCCCCCGTCGACCACTGTGATGGTGGTCACCATTCTAGCGCTCCGTGGCGGGCGGGGTCGGGCCCACGGGCTGTTGTGACGCCGGTGGGCCCGGTGGGCCCGGTGGGTCCGCGGTGCCGGCGCGGCTACTCGATGTCGCGGATCTGCTTGAGCGAGCCGGTGCTCGTGCGGTACTGCCGCACGTAGTCGGGCTGCTCGGGGTGGTCGATGGCCGGGGCGTTGGCCGGCTCCGAGCCGTGCACGTAGTCCGGGGCCACGACGATCTCCTCGTCCACCTCGGCACCGGTGGAGGTGCGGCGGTGGAACTCCTCGGGCGGCAGCACCCGGCGCCACTGGCGGGTGGGCAGCACGCCCACCTCCCCGGCGTCCTCGCGCAGCGCCCGGAGGAGGGAGTAGATCATCAGGTACCCCAGCACGAAGAACGGCAGGCCGATGAGGATCGCCACGTTCTGCAGGGCGGCGAGGCCGGTGGCACCGGTGGCGGTGAGCAGGATCGCGGCGATGAGGCCGATCGCGATCACCCAGAACACGCGCTGGTGCACCGGGGACTCCTCCTCGTGACCGCTGCCCATGGTGTCCATGACCAGGGCCGCGGAGTCGATCGAGGTGATGAAGAAGAGCACCACGATGAGCACGCCCACGGCGGAGGTCACCGTGGAGAGCGGGAAGTTCTCGAGGAAGACGAACATCGCGCCGGGGATGTCGCCCTCGTCGACCACGGCCTCCACGAGCCCGCCCTCGCCGTTGAGCTCGATGTCGAACACGCCCATGCCGAAGATCCCGAACCAGATGACGGAGAAGAGCGTGGGAAAGGCCAGCACTCCGGAGACGAACTGGCGGATGGTGCGGCCGCGGGAGATGCGGGCGATGAAGATGCCCACGAACGGGGACCACGTGATGGTCCACGCCCAGTAGAAGACGGTCCAGCCGCTCTGCCACCCGGTGTCCGCGAGGGAGTCGTTCCAGAAGGCGAGCGCCGGCAGCATCGACAGGTACGTGCCGGCGGACTCGACCATGCCCTTGAGCATCAGCACGGTGGGGCCGGAGATGAGGATGAACACCAGCAGCGCGATGGCGATGAGGATGTTGGTGTTGGACAGGCGCTTGATGCCCCGGTCCAGACCGAGGGCCACGGAGACCGAGGCGACGAGGCTCACGGCGGCGATGATGAGGATCTGCGAGAGCGCGGACTCGGAGATCCCGAAGAGCCGGGCCAGGCCGCTGTTGATCTGCATGGTGCCGAGCCCGATGGAGACGGCCACGCCGAAGAGGGTGCCCACGATGGCGAGGATGTCGATCAGCCGCCCGATGGGTCCGTGGATGCGCTCCCCCAGCAGCGGCTGGAACATGGAGCTCACCCGCGGTGGCAGGTTGCGCTTGTACATGAAGTAGCCGAAGGCCAGTGCCGGGAGGGCGAAGATCGTCCAGGTGTGCAGTCCGAAGTGGTAGAGCGTGAAGCCCATCGCCTCGGTGGCGGCCTCGGTGGAGGAGGGCTCCACGCCCTGCCGGGGCGGGTTCGCGAAGTGGTTCACCGGTTCCGCGACGGCCCAGAACATGAGGATCGTGCCGATGCCGGCGGCGAACAGCATCGAGAACCAGGACAGGTTGGTGTGCTGGGGCCGTTCGTCGTCGGCCCCGAGGCGGACCTGCCCGAAACGGCTGACCATGAGATAGACCAGGAACAGCAGGAAGACGGTCACGCCCAGGATGTAGAACCAGCCGAGCTGTTCGATGACCCAGGTGGAGCCGTCCGCGAAGACGGCGTCCATGAAGTCCGTGAACACCAGTGTCAGCACCACGAACGCGGCGATCACCAGCGCCGAGCCGAAGAAGATGGTGGGACTGGTCCGCAGTCGCATGGAGTCGTGCAGTCTGTTCAGCATCGCCGTGCCTCCCCGGCTGCCCCCGGCCCCGGACGAGCGGACGGCCGCCGTTTCTCGGTTGTGCGCGTCAGTGGTGTGCGTCGATGGCTACGACCCTACCGCGTGGTCGCCCGGGCGTGGAGGTTCAGCCCGCGGGCGGCGTGGGCGCCAGCCGCGGCTCCACGTGCCACTCCCACCACGCGTCGACGCGGTCCAGCAGCCGCTGCACGGACCCGTCGTTGATCAGCACCGTGCTGGAGACCGCTGCCCGCTCCTCGTCGGTGGCCTGGGCGGCGATCCGGGCGCGGGCGTCGGCCTCCGTCATGCCACGGTCCTCGACCATCCGCCGCACGCGCTCCTCCACCGGGGCCTGCACGGTGAGCACGAGGTCGAAGCGCCCGTGCTGGCCGGTCTCCACGAGCAGGGGGATGTCCTCGACCAGGACGGCGTCCTCCCCCGCCGCGGCGGCGAGCCGCTCCGCCTCGGCGCGGACCAGCGGGTGGATGATCGCGTTGAGCCGGGAGCGCGCCTCCGGGTCCGCGAAGACGCGGGCGCCGAGCGCGCCCCGGTCGAGGCGCCCGTCCGGGGTCAGCACGGAGGACCCGAACTCCTGGACGATCCCCTCGAGGCCGGGCCGGCCCGGCTCCTGCAGGGCGCGCGCGATCGCGTCGGCGTCGACCACGGTGGCCCCGAGCTCCATGAGCCGCCGGGAGACCGTGGACTTCCCCGAGGCGATCCCGCCGGTGAGGCCGATGGTCAGCATGGGACCATGCTAGCGGCCGGTCGCGGCCGGGCCCCGCCGGGCGCTCATGCCTCCCCGGCGCCGGCCACGGTGGTCATGACGTCCGGCAGCGTGCCCGGCCCGTGCGCCCGCTGCACCCGCAGCCAGCGGTAGCCGTAGCCCTCCAGGGCCAGCTCCGCCGAGGAGTCGGCGTCCAGGGTGCACGTCCCGTCCCCGAGCAGGTCCAGCAGCTCGGTGCCCGCCGCCTCGTCCGGCAGCCGCAGCGGGACCGTGGTGGGCTCCGCGGAGAGGTTGTGCAGCGCCACGATCCCGGAGCCCTCCCACGAGCAGCGGTGGGCCAGCACCTCCCGGTGGGGCTGGTCCAGGACCTCGGCGGGCCCCCAGGCAAGCTCGCTGCACTCCCGGTAGCGGCGGGCCAGGCCGGTGACGAAGTGCAGCAGGGAGTCCGGGTCCCGCTTGGCGTCGGCCACGTTCACGTGCTCCGGTCCGAACTCCCCCTCGACGACGGGACCGGAGAGGTCCGCGGCCTCGGCGGAGGAGAAGCCGCCGTTGCGCCCGGAGGTCCACTGCATGGGCGTGCGCACGGCCATGCGCCCCTCCGCGGCGAGGTTCTCGCCCATCCCGATCTCCTCGCCGTAGTACAGCACCGGGGTGCCCGGCAACGAGAAGAGCAGCGAGTAGACCATCCGGATGCGCTGCTGGTCCCCCTGCAGCATGGGCGGCAGCCGCCGGGTGAGGCCCCGGCCGTAGACCTGCATGCGCTCCTCGGGCCCGAAGGCCGCGAACACCTCCTCCCGCTCGGACTCGGAGAGCTGGTCGAGGGTGAGCTCGTCGTGGTTGCGCACGAAGTTCGCCCACTGGGCGTCCTGCGGAATGTGCGGCCGGTTCCTCAGGGCGGTGGCCAGCGGCCCGGCGTCCTGGCGGGCCAGGGAGAGGTAGAGACTCTGCATGGCCACGAAGTCGAAGATCATGGTCAGCTCCCCCGCGTCCTCGGTGCCGAACAGCTCGAGCTGCTGCTGGTAGGGCAGGTTGACCTCGCCCAGCAGCGCGGCCCGGCCGTTGCGCCGGTTCGCGAACTTGCGCAGCGAGCGCAGGAACCCGTGCGGGTCCGTGAACCCGTCCCGGTTCTCGAAGTCGTCGCCCTGGCCGAGCGTGAGCAGCTGCGGGATCCCGTCCACGCGGAAGCCGTCGAGGCCCAGGTGCAGCCAGAAGCCGACGACCTTCGCGATCTCGTCCCGCACCTTGGGGTGGGCGAGGTTGAGGTCCGGCTGGTGGCGGTAGAACCGGTGCAGGTACCAGTGCCCGGTGGTCTCGTCCCGGGTCCAGACGCCGCCCTCCTTGTCGGGGAACACGGCCTTCTCCGACGTCTCCGGCGGCTCGTCCTCCCGCCACACGTAGTAGTCGCGGTACGGGCTGTCCGTGCTCGAGCGGGAGGCCTGGAACCACGGGTGCTGGTCGGAGGTGTGGTTGACCACGAGGTCCGCGATGACGCGCAGCCCCCGGTCCTGGGCGGTGCGCACGAGCTCCACGAGGTCCCCGAAGCTGCCCAGCCGCCGGTCCACCCCGTAGAAGTCGGTGATGTCATAGCCGTCGTCCCGGTTCGGCGTCGGGTAGAACGGCATGAGCCACAGGCAGGTGACGCCCAGCTCCGCGAGGTAGTCCACCCGCTCCGCGAGCCCGGCGATGTCGCCGACGCCGTTGCCGTCGGTGTCCAGGAACCGCTCGACGTCCACGCAGTACACGACGGCCTGCTTCCACCAGAGGTCGGAGGTGTCGGCGATGCGCATGAAGGCTCCCTCGGTCGCGGATGCTCCCCTGTCTAGCACCCCGCCCCGGTGCCGTCGAGGGCCCGAGGGGCCCGGCCTAGAGTGGGGGCATGGATCCGGACCCCCTGCTCAGCCGCGCCGCCCGGTACACGACGCTCGCCGCGGGCACGGAGGCGGTGGCCGAGCTGGAGATCCGGCGCTCCCGCTTCCTGGCGGTGCTGCGGCGGGCGTCCACGGAGGCCGAGGCCCGGGCGCTGGCGGAGGAGCTGCGGCGGGGCTTCCACGACGCCCGCCACCACTGCTCGGCGTTCGTGCTGGGCCCGGACCGGGACGTGCAGCGCTCCTCGGACGACGGCGAGCCAGCCGGCACCGCGGGTCTGCCGATGCTCGAGGCCCTCGTGCTGCGCCGCACCGGCACGGACGCCGCCGGCCGCGACGTCACGGATCTCTCCGACGTGAGCGCCGTGGTGGTCCGCTGGTTCGGCGGCACCCTGCTCGGCGCCGGCGGGCTGGTCCGCGCCTACTCGGAGGCCGTGTCCCAGGCCCTCGACGGCGCGTCCCTGGTGGCCCGGCGTCGGCAGCGCCTCTACCGGCTGGCCGCCTCGCACGCGGACGCGGGCCGGATCGAGAACGAGCTGCGCGCGGCCGGGGCCACGGTCCTGGACACCGCCTACGGGGCGGCCGGCGCGGAGCTGGGTCTCGCCGTGGACGACGACGACGCGGCCGTCGCCGCCCTGCGCTCCCGCGTGGCCTCGCTGACCGCCGGCACCGGGGAACTGCGCCCCGACGGCACGGACTGGGTCGACGGCCTCCCCGCGGCGTCGCGCTGAGCCGTGCCCGGGTCGCCCTCGCGGGGCCACGACCCCGGACAGCACTGCGGCCCCCGTCCCTCGGAAGGGGCGGG
>NZ_JBHVDI010000167.1:0-7782 GCF_042802875.1 Kocuria sp. NPDC057446
CCGCGGGCTCTCCGCTGGGAAGGCCCTGCCTCCGGGTGGTCCCGGCGGCAGGAGCCCGCAGGATCAGGCCATGCGGGCGTAGTACTCCACCACGAGCTGCTCCTCGCAGGTCACGGGGACCTCGGCGCGCTTGGGCTTGCGCACCAGCTTGGCCTGCAGCTTCTCGATCTGCACGTCGAGGTAGCCCGGGGTGTCGGGCAGCACGGCCTGGTGCGCGCCGGCGGCGGCGACCTGGAAGGGCACCATCTTCTCCGACTTGGCGTGCACGTGGATCAGCTGGCCCTCCTTGACCTGGTAGGAGGGGCGGTCCACCCGCTGGCCGTCCACCAGGATGTGGCGGTGCACGACCATCTGGCGGGCCTGCGCCATGGTCCGGGCGAAGCCCGAGCGCAGGACGAGGGCGTCCAGGCGGGACTCCAGCAGGGCGACCAGGTTCTCACCGGTCTGCCCCTCCTGGCGCTTGGCCTCGACGTAGGCGATGTGCATCTGCTTCTCGCGGATGTTGTACTGCGCCCGGAGACGCTGCTTCTCGCGCAGCCGGACGGCGTAGTCCGAGTCCGCCTTCCGGCGGGCACGGCCGTGCTCACCGGGGCCGTAGGGACGGCGCTCGAAGTACTTCTCGGCCTTCGGGGTCAGGGCGATCCCGAGGGCGCGGGACTTGCGCACCTGGCGGCGCGCACGCGTGTTGTTAGCCACGTTTACCTTTCACAATGCGGTGCCCTCCCCCGTCCGGCGTGCGGTGCGGGGAGAGCGTGTTCTGTTCGGTCCGGCCTCCGAGGACGGGATCGGTCCCGCCGGAGAGGTGAGGATCAGCCGCAATCCTCCTGTCCTGCAAGCGCCGCGACCGCGCGCCGCGCACCGTGGTTGAGGCGGTGCGCCGGGCGTGCGGGAGCACGGGCCTTGCCGGCCGACGTTCCACTATAGCGTGCGCGGGGCCCTCGCGCGCCCCCGCACCCCGTGTGCCCCGCACGCGGCGGCGCCGCCCGCGGACCACGGACGGCGCCGCCGGGCGGCGGGGCGCGGCGGCGTCAGTCGACGTCCTCGTCCACCCAGTCGAAGGTCTTGGTGACGGCCTTCTGCCAGTTGCGGAACAGCCGGCCGCGCTCGGCGTCCTCCATCTGCGGCTCCCAGCGCTTGTTCTCGGCCCAGTTCGCGGTGACCTCCTCCGTCCCGGACCAGAAGCCGACGGCGATGCCTGCGGCGTAGGCTGCGCCGAGGGCCGTGGTCTCGGTGACCTCCGGGCGGATCACCGGGACCCCGAGCTGGTCCGCCTGGAACTGCATGAGCAGCTCGTTGGCGGTCATCCCGCCGTCCACCTTGAGCTCGGTGATGTCCACCCCGGCGTCGGCGTTCATCGCCTCGACCACCTCGCGGGACTGGTAGGCCGTGGCCTCCAGGGCGGCCCGGGCGATGTGGGCCTTGTTGACGTAGCGGGTCAGGCCCACCAGGGCGCCGCGGGCGTCCGAGCGCCAGTACGGGGCGAACAGGCCGCTGAAGGCCGGGACGAAGTAGGCCCCGCCGTTGTCCTCCACCGACGCGGCCAGGGACTCGACCTGCGGCGCGGAGGAGAGGATGCCCAGGTTGTCGCGCAGCCACTGGACCAGGGACCCGGTCACGGCGATGGAGCCCTCGAGGGCGTAGACGGCGTCCTGGTCGCCGATCTTGTAGCACACGGTGCTCAGCAGCCCGTTCTCCGAGTGCACCACCTCGGTGCCCACGTTCATCAGCACGAAGCTGCCCGTGCCGTAGGTGTTCTTGCCCATGCCCTTCTCGAAGCACGCCTGCCCGAACATCGCGGCCTGCTGGTCGCCCAGGATGCCGGCGATCGGCACGTCCTTGAGGAAGCCGCGGGTGCGGCCCTTGCCGTAGACCTCGGAGGAGGAGCGGATCTCGGGCAGCATCGACGTGGGGATGCCCATGTCGGCGCAGATCTCCTCGTTCCAGTCGAGCGTGGCCAGGTTCATCAGCATGGTGCGGGAGGCGTTGGTGACGTCGGTGACGTGCACCCCGCCGTCCGTGCCGCCGGTCATGTTCCACACCAGCCAGGAGTCGGTGTTGCCCATGAGCAGGTCGCCGCGCTCGGCCCGCTCCCGGGCGCCGTCCACGTTGTCCAGGATCCACTTGACCTTCGGGCCCGAGAAGTAGCTGGCCAGCGGCAGGCCGACCCGGTCCTTGTACCGGTCGGGGCCGACCTCCCCGCCGAGCTCCTCGGCGATCTTCTGGGTGCGGGTGTCCTGCCAGACGATGGCGTTGTAGACGGGCTCCCCGGTGGTGCGGTCCCAGACCACGGTGGTCTCGCGCTGGTTGGTGATGCCCACGGCGGCCAGGTCCCGCGCGTTGATCTCGGCGGAGGCCTCGGCATCTGCGACGACCTTGCGGACGTTGCGCCAGATCTCCATGGGGTCGTGCTCCACCCAGCCGGCGCGCGGGAAGATCTGCTCGTGCTCGAGCTGGCCGGTGCTGACGATCGTGCCCCGGTGGTCGAAGATGATCGCGCGGGAGCTGGTGGTGCCCTGGTCGATGGCCATGACGTACTTGGTGTCGGTGCTCATGGGTGGTCCCTCACTTCGTTGTGGTGTCGTGGACGGGTCGGTCGGTGGTGGTGCAGGCGTCAGGCGGGAGCGTTGGCGTAGAGCTGGAAGAAGCCGCCGGCGAGCACGGCTCCGAGCAGCGGGCCGACGACCGGCACCCAGGCGTAGGCCCAGTCGCTCGGGCCCTTCCCGCGGATGGGCAGCAGGGCGTGGGCGATGCGCGGACCGAGGTCACGGGCCGGGTTGATGGCGTAGCCCGTGGGCCCGCCGAGGCTCGCGCCGATTCCGACCACGAGCAGCGCCACGGCCAGCGGGCCGAGCTCCGAGGGCGTGTTGCCGAAGAGCAGGATCACGATCACGAGGACGAACGTGCCGATCACCTCGGTGACCACGTTCCAGCCGTAGGAGCGCACGGCGGGGCCGGTGGAGAACACGGCGAGCTTGGTCTCCGCGTCGGCGTCCTCGTCGAAGTGCTTCTTGTAGGCCAGGAAGGCCAGGACGGCGCCGAGGAAGGCGCCGATCAGCTGCGCCGCGAAGTAGACGAGCGTGTTGATCAGGGTGATGGCCACGCCCGGGGCGTACTCCTCGGCGCCGCTGGCCCACAGCCCCACGGTCACGGCGGGGTTGATGTGCGCGCCGGACTGCCACGCGACGTACACACCGGCGAACACGCCCAGGCCCCAGCCGAAGTTGATCATCAGGAACCCGGTGCCGAGGCCCTTGGTCCTCGGCAGCACGGCATTGGCGACCACGCCGGCGCCGAGCAGGATGAGCATCGCGGTGCCCGCGATCTCGGACCAGAAGACGGTGGACAGGGGAATGGGCACGGCAGGCGCGACGGCCTGGACCACAACGTTCGACATCGACAGCACTGCGACTCCTCAGGTGGTGCGGACTGGACGGACCGGCTGCCCGTCGGGGACGGCCGGGGTGGGTGGGACGTGGACGGAGCGGAACGGGGATGCCCGGGACGGGGGTGCGCGGGCCGGGTCCGGGGGGATCCGGCGGTCGCTCAGGCGTCGCCGGGGCGCACGAGCTCCAGGACGTCGGGGGCGGCGGCCCGCGCGGCGGCCGCCGCGGTCTCGTCGGACGTCCCGGCGGCCGCGTCCTCCGCGGCGCAGCGCAGCCGGTAGGCCTCGACCTCGGCCCCGCGCCGGTGCTCGTCCCAGCCGAGGGCCTCGGCGGCGAGGTCCGCGATCTCCTCGACCGCGTCGAGACCGTGGCGGGCCTGCTCCCAGGTCAGCCGGGTGCGGGTGTCGTAGAGGTCCTCGAGGTGCAGCGCGCCCTCGTGGGTGCAGGCGTGCACGATCTCCGCCCTGAGGTAGGCGGGGGCGCCCTGCAGCGGTCGGGCCAGGTCGGGGCGGTCCTCCACGAGCTCGGTGATCTCGGTGATCGCCGAACCGTAGCGGCCGAGCAGGTGCTGCACGCGCGCCTCGTCCCAGTCGTGGCGGGCGCCCAGGGTGCCGGCCTGACGGCTCAGCGCGAGGTAGCCCTCGGCGCCCAGCAGCGGCGTGCGGTCGGTCACCGAGGGGACGGCCTTGGCCCACTCCTCCCCCAGGGCGAGGTCCACGGCGTCCCGGGCCATCACCCGGTAGGTGGTGAGCTTGCCGCCGGCGATCGTGATCAGGCCGGGGGCGACCTCGGTCACGGTGTGCTCGCGGGAGATCTTCGTGGACTGCGCGTCCCCGTCGTCCGCCTTCGTCCCGGGCTGCAGCAGCGGCCTCAGCCCCGCGTACGTGCCGATGACGTCCTCGCGGGTGAGGGGCCGGTCCAGGACCACGTTGGCGTGGTCGATGACGTAGTCGATGTCCTCCGCGGTGGCCACGGGGTTGACGAGGTCCTGGTGGTAGGGGGTGTCGGTGGTGCCGATGATCCAGTACCGCGCCCACGGGATGATGAAGAGCACGGACTTCTCGGTCTGCAGGATGAGCCCCTTCTCGCCGCGGATCCGCTCGCGGGGCACGATGATGTGGATGCCCTTGGAGGCCAGCACCTTCAGCCCGCCCTCGGCGTGGGCCAGGTCCTGCGTCTGCTCGGTCCACACCCCGGTGGCGGCGATGACGGTCCTGGCGCGGACCGTGTGCTCCTCGCCCGTCTCGAGGTCGCGGACGGTGGCCCCCACGACGCGGCCGGTCCCGTCCTTGGGGAAGTCGACCGCCCGGGTCCGGTTGGCGGCGAGCGCGCCGTATCGCACGGCGGTCCGCACGATGCTCAGCACGAGGCGGGCGTCGTCGACCTGGCCGTCCCAGTACTGGACGGCGCCGACCATGGAGCCGGGCTTCACGTCGGGGAAGACCCGCTGGACGCCCTTGAAGCCGTAGTGCCGCTGGTAGGGCAGGGTGGCGACCTTGGCGCCGAGGTGGGCCAGGGCGTCGTAGAGGCCGATCCCGGCGGTGACGTAGGGCCGCTCCCAGAAGCGGTGGGTCAGCGGGTACAGGAACGGCACGGGCTTGACGAGGTGGGGGGCGAGGAAGTCGAGCAGCAGCTCGCGCTCGCGCAGGGCCTCGGAGACGAGCTTGAAGTCGAGCTGCTGGAGGTAGCGCAGGCCGCCGTGGACGAGCTTTGAGGACCACTGCGAGGTGCCGCCGGCCCAGTCCTGGGCCTCGACGATGCCGGTGCGCAGCCCGCGGGAGACGGCGTCCAGGGCGATGCCGGCGCCGGTGATGCCTCCCCCGACCACGAGGACGTCGAGCTCGGGGCCGCCGGAGAGCTCGGCGAGCGCCCGGTCGCGCTCGGTGCTGGAGAGTGTGGGATGGGCCATGGTGGAGGACTCCTCGGGGCGGTGACGGTGCCTGGTTTCGGGCCGGTAACGTGCTCTGCATCACACTCTGTCCTGGGTTGCACCTATGCTCAAACCAAATGAACGGACGTGCAGCAGCTGGAGGTGAACATGCACGGTGATGCCGAGCTCCACCACGCGGCGGAGCTGTACTACGTGCAGGGCATGACGATGGAGGCGGTGGCGGACCGGTTCGGGGTCTCCCGGCCCACGGTCTCGCGGATGCTGCAGTCAGCACGGGAACGGGGCATCGTGCGGATCAGCCTCGCCGCTCCCCCGGACGCGGGACACGACCTGTCCCACCGGCTGCGGGAGGCCTTCGGGGTCACGGTGCACGTGGCGGGCACGCCGCGCACGGCCACGGAGCCGCAACGGCTGGAGTCGGTGGCCCGCGCCGCGGCGGGGCTGCTGGGCGAGTGGTTCGGGGACGGGATGACGCTGGCGGTCGCCTGGGGGATCACCACCTCGGCGATCGGGGGCCATCTGCAGCCGAAGGCCACGCGGGACGCCGTCGTGGTGCAGATGAACGGCGCGGTCAGTGCCCGGTCCACGGGTGCGGCGCAGTCCTCGGCGCTGCTCGGGCAGATGTCGGCGGCCTTCGGGGCCGCCCTGCTGCCGTTCCCCACCCCGGCGTTCTTCGACCAGGAGGAGACGCGGCGGCTGATGTGGCAGGAGTCCTCGGTGCGCCGGGTGCTGGCGGTGCGCAACGCGGCGGACCTGGCGGTGTTCAGCGTGGGGGCCTTCCGTGGGCCGATGATCTCCCAGGTGTACAGCAGCGGCTACCTCCCGGAGGACGCGCTCCGGGAGCTGTCGGCGCACCGGGTGGTCGGGGACGTCTGCACGGTCTTCCTGCGCGAGGACGGCACCTACGCCGACATCGACTACAACCGGCGGGCGAGCGGGCCCACGCCCATGGAGCTGCGCCGGATCCCGCGCCGGCTGTGCGTGGTGGCGGGCGACCACAAGGTGCCGGGCGTGGTGGGCGCCCTGCGGGCGGGTGTGGTGACGGACCTGCTCATCGACGAGCGCACGGCGGCGTCGGTGGTGCGCCACCTGTTCGGCCGCTGAGCCCGGCGGTCACCGGCCGCGGACGATGCCCCGCAGGATCTCGAGCCGGTGGGCGATCTCACGCTCGCGGCCGTGCTCGGTGGGCCGGTAGTAGTCGGTGCCGACGAGCTCGTCCGGCGGGTACTGCTGGGCGGCCACGCCGTTGAGCTCGTCGTGGGAGTAGACGTAGCCCCGGCCGTGGCCGAGCTGGCCCGCCCCGGGGTAGTGGGCGTCGCGCAGGTGGAGCGGGACGGGACCGGCCCGGCCGGCGCGGACGTCGGCGATCGCCTCGTTGATCGCGGTGTAGGCGGCGTTGGACTTCGGCGCGGTCGCCAGGTGCGCCACCGCCTGGGCCAGCGGGATCCTGCCCTCGGGCATCCCGATGAGCTGGACGGCGTCGGCGGCCGCCACCGCGGTCTGCAGGGCGGTCGGGTCGGCGGTGCCGATGTCCTCGGCGGCGGAGATGATGAGCCGGCGGGCGATGAACCGCGGGTCCTCCCCCGCCTCGATCATCCGCGCCAGGTAGTGCATCGCGGCGTCGACGTCCGAGCCGCGGATGGACTTGATGAACGCGCTGACCACGTCGTAGTGCTGGTCGCCGTTCTTGTCGTAGCGCACCGCCGCCCGGTCGAGGGCCTCCTCGGCGTGCTCCCGGGTGATCACCGGGACGGCCGGCCCGCGGGCGCCGTCCCCGCCCGACGCGTCCTGCTCGTCGTCCCCGCCGCCGGGAGACCCCGGCGACGCGGGCTGCTCCGACTGCTCGGTGAACGCGACCCCGGCGGCGGCCTCCAGGGAGGTCAGGGCCTTGCGGGCGTCCCCGCCGCAGAGGTCCAGGAGGTGCTCGCGGGCCTCCGCGGAGAGCTCCACCTCCCCGCCCAGGCCCCGGGGGTCGGCGACGGCGCGGTCCAGCAGCGCCGCGATGTCGGCGCGCTCCAGCGGCTGCAGGGTCAGCAGCAGCGAGCGCGAGAGCAGCGGCGAGATCACCGAGAAGGAGGGGTTCTCCGTGGTGGCGGCCACCAGCACCACCCACTGGTTCTCCACCCCCGGCAGCAGGGCGTCCTGCTGGGCCTTGGTGAAGCGGTGGATCTCGTCGAGGAACAGCACCGTGGTGCGCCCGTGCAGGTCCCGGTCCGTGAGCGCCTCGTCCATCACCCGCCGCACGTCCTTGACGCCGGCGGTGATCGCGGAGAGCTCCACGAACTTCCGCGACACCCCCCGGGCGATCACGTGGGCCAGGGTGGTCTTGCCCGTGCCCGGCGGACCCCAGAGGATGATCGACGACGGTCCCGCCGGTCCGCGGTCCTCGCCCGCGAGCACCTGCAGCGGTGAGCCGGGTCTGAGCAGGTGCTGCTGGCCCACGATCTCGTCGAGCCGGCGGGGGCGCATCCGCACCGCCAGCGGCGCCCGGGAGCGCCGGCCCCGCCC
>NZ_JBHVDI010000168.1:0-7759 GCF_042802875.1 Kocuria sp. NPDC057446
GTCCGGAGCGATCCGGACGGGCCTGCGCCGTTCCCGTCCAGTCCTGTCCACCCCGTCCAGCGATCCGGGCCCGCAGACACCGGCCCAGGAGGAGTTCCAGTGAGCGGCGAGCGACCGCAGTACGGCGCGTCCACCGGGGGAGAGATCCCGGTGTGCCCCCGTCATCCCGACCGGCCGGCGTACGTGAGCTGCCAGCGGTGCGGCCGGCCGACGTGCCCGGAGTGCCAGCGCACGGCCGCGGTGGGCGTGCACTGCGTCGACTGCGTCCAGGAGGCGTCGCGCTCGCGCCCCACCGTCCGCACGAGCCTCGGCGGACGGGCGCCGAAGGGCTCCCCGATGCTCGTCACCTGGTGGCTCATCGGGGCCAACGCGGTGGTCTACGCGCTGCAGTGGCTCGGGCAGGCGGCGGGCGTGAGCGTGCTGCAGCTGTTCGCGTACGCGCCCGTCACCACCACCTCCGAGCCGTGGCGGATGCTCACGAGCGGGTTCCTGCACTCCATGTCCAGTCCGCTGCACCTGCTCCTGAACATGTACATGCTCTACCTGTTCGGGCGGATGCTCGAGCCCGCCCTGGGCCGCGGCCGGTTCCTGCTGCTGTTCCTGCTCTCCGTCCTGGGCGGCTCCGTGGGCGTCCTGCTGCTCTCGCACCCGCTCAGCCTCGTGGTCGGCGCCTCCGGCGGCGTCTTCGGCCTGTTCGGCGCATTGTTCGTGCTGCAACGCCACCTGGGGCAGTCCATCACGCCCATCGCGGTCCTGATCGGCGTGAACGTCGTCTTCGGATTCCTCTTCCCCGGCATCGCCTGGCAGGCGCACCTCGGCGGGCTCGTCACGGGAGCCCTCGTCGCGTTCGGCTTCACGGCCGCCACCCGCCGGCGCCGCGGCACCGGACGCCGCCGGTGACGTCCTCCTCCCGCGCCCGTCCGGAGGGGCTCGCCCTGAAGCGCGCGCCCCGGTGGCCGGGAACGTTCTCCACAGGCGTTGTCCCCACCTGTCGAGAAGTTACATCCGTGGAATTCCACACCTGTGAGCAACGGTGTGAACAGCGCCAGGGCGGCTTCCACAGCTGTTAATAACGCTGTGGAGAGCGCGCTGTGCACACCGTTCTCCACACCTGTGGACAACTTTGTGCACCGGCTGGGGAGAAGGGCGAACCCGCCGTCCGGGTCGACGTCCTCAACGGATCCTCAGGCGCCGTGCGGAAGACTGGACCGGGGCGGACCCCGCCGCGCCCACGGACGAGAGGGGGACGACGCGTGCGCGTGCTGCTGGTGGAGGACGAGGTGGACCTCGCGGAGTCGCTGCGCCGCGGGCTCACGAACGAGGGCTTCGTGGTCGACGTCGCCCACGACGGCATTACCGGAGGGTGGCTGGCCCGGGAGAATCCCTACGACGTCGTGGTCCTGGACCTGATGCTGCCCGGCAGGAACGGCTACGCGGTGCTGGCGGACCTGCGCGACGCGGAGAACTGGGTCCCCGTCCTGATGCTGACCGCCAAGGACGGCGAGTACGACCAGACCGACGCCTTCGACCTCGGCGCCGACGACTACCTCACCAAGCCCTTCAGCTTCCTCGTGCTCGTCGCCCGGCTGCGCGCCCTCATCCGCCGGGGCGCGCCGGAGCGGCCCGTGGTGCTCGCCGTCGGGTCCCTGGAGCTCGATCCCGTGCGCCGCAGCGTGAGCCGCCGCGGCCGGGTGCTCGAGCTCACCGCCAAGGAGTACGTCATCCTCCAGTATCTGATGCAGAACGCGGAGAAGGTCGTCTCGAAGCTCGAGATCATGGACAACGCCTGGGACGCCGGCTTCGAGGGCTCGGAGAACATCGTGGAGGTGTACGTGGGCTACTTGCGGAAGAAGATCGACGCCCCCTTCGGTCTCTCGACCCTGCAGACGGTCCGCGGCATGGGCTACCGGCTGGTGCCGGACGACCTCGGCACCCCGGCGTCGTGAGCTCCTCCGGCAGGGGACTCCTCGACCGGTGGGGAGTGCGGGAGCGCAGCACGGCGGCCGCGGTGCTGCTCATCCTCCTGGTGATGGCCGTGGCCGGGGCCGTGCTGCTCGAGGTCCTGAGCCGTGCGGCTGTCGGCGCCGCCCACGACCAGGCCGTGGCCCGGCAGACGGAGATCCTCCAGGACCTCGGGCTGCCGTGGGGGCCGCGCAGCGCGGAGGGGGCGGCCGGGGAGACGGCCGTGTTCACGCAGGCCGGGCTCGGGGAGCTGATGCTGCGGCTCGGCCGCCCGGGGGTCATCGTGCAGGTCCAGGACGCGGAGGGGCAGGTGGTGGCCGCGTCCCCCGCCAGCGCGCTCGAGACGGATCTGTCCGTGCCCGTGCTGCGGCCGGGACGGTCCGCCGACTCCGTGGCGACGCAGGAGGGCCCCGTGCTCGGCACCGACGACTTCGTGTATGTCGCTCACGGCATGTACATCAACGGGGTTCCCCTGACCCTGACCGTGGCCGTGCCCATGGCGCTGCAGCAGGGCACCCTCCAGACCGTCTTCCTCTTCCTGCTGGTCGGCGGTCCGGTGCTCGCCCTGCTCGGGGCCGCGCTCATGTGGTTCCTGGTGGGCCGATCCCTGGCGCCGGTGCGCCGCATCACGGAACAGGTCCGGCGGATCGGCACGGCCCGCTTGGGGGAGCGGGTCGAGGTGCCCCCCACCCGCGACGAGATCGCGGTGCTCGCCGGCACGATGAACGGGATGCTGGACCGGCTGCAGGCGTCGGACCGGGCGCAGCGCAGGTTCGTGGCGGACGCCTCCCACGAGCTCCGCAGCCCGCTCGCCACCCTCACCACCACGATCGAGGTGGCCGCCTCCGACCCGTCCGGGGCGATCTGGCCGGACGTCGCCCCCGTGCTCAGGTCCCAGTCCCGGCGGATGGGACGGCTCGTGGAGGACCTCCTGACCCTCGCCAAGATCGACGACGCCGGGCTGCGGCTGCGCACCGCGGACACCGACCTGGACGAGGTGGTCCGGGAGGAGGTCGCCCGGATGCGGCCGGCCTCGCAGCACGAGGTCCGCGTGCACGTGGACCCCGTGCGGGTCCGGGGGGACGCGAGCCGGCTGCAGCAGGTGGTGCGCAACCTGCTCTCCAACGCGGAGCGGCACGCCGACACCTGGATCGCCGTCTCCCTGCGGGAGGAGGGCCCGGACGCGGTGGTGACCGTGGTCAACGACGGCGACACCATCGCGCCGGAGGACCGGGAGCGGGTCTTCGAGCGGTTCGTGCGGCTCGACGACTCCCGGGCCCGGGACACGGGGGGATCCGGCCTGGGCCTGGCCATCAGCCGGGAGATCGTCGTGGCCCACGGGGGGACGATCAGCGCGGGGGAGGACCCGCGGGGCCGCTGCCGCTTCGAGGTGCGCCTGCCGCGGGACAGCGGGGACAGCGGGAACGCCGGGGACCGGTCGCGGCTCAGTACCCGCTGACCGCGGCGCTCCACTCCCGGGCGGTGAGCTCGTGGACGCGGTCCTCGGGTGTGTCCTGGGCGCGCAGGGCATGGGCGACGAGCCGCTGCGCGGTCGAGGCGAGGTGCTCGCGCATGGCCCGTGCCGCCGCCTCCTGGTCCCGGGCGAGGACGGCCCGGACCAGCGCGTCGTGCTCGCGGGCGAGCTCCTCGACGGGGCGCCGCGACGTGGCGGCCACGACGCCCAGGAAGGACGTGGTGGTGCGCAGCCGCTCCACGAGCTGGACGGCCTGGGCGTTGCCGGCGGCCAGCAGCAGGAGCCGGTGCAGACCCTCGTCGGCCTCGGCGGTCGCCTCGAGGTCCCCGGTCCGCGCCGCCTCGTGCAGCGCCTCCCACTGCGTCCGGACCCGGGCCAGCTCCTCGGGACCCGCGAGGCGGGCGGCCCGCCGTGCGGCCGGCACCTCCAGGGCGGTGCGCACCGCGAGGATCTCGGCGACGTCGGTGGGACTGACCTGCACGATCTCGAAGCCGCGGTTGCGGTGGAACCGGATCAGCCCGGCCTCGCCCAGCCGCAGCAGGCCCTCGCGCACCGGGCTGCGGGAGACGTCCATCGCGGAGGCCAGCTGCTGCACCGAGTACAGCCGCCCGGGCTCCATCTCGCCCGCCGTGATCGCCCGGCGCACCGCGGTCATCACCTGCACGGCGAGCGAGCTCCCGGTTGTGGCGGTCACGGACGGCAGCGCCGGGGCCGCTGCGCCGGGGCGGCCGTCGGCCGGTGGTGCGGCGACGGGACGGGGTGGGGTGGTCACGGGGTGATCGTCAGCTTGATGTCCCCGGGCCGGTGCTCCTCGGCCCGCTGCATGGCCTCCGCGATCCGCTCGAGGGGGTACTCGGGGCCGAGGCAGTGCTCCACGTCGATCTCGCCCTCGGAGATCCGGCGCAGGGCCTCCCGGAAGGAGGTCAGCCCGGGCTCGGCCTGCGCCGCCACGGAGCACTGCAGCCGCAGGTTCTTGCGGAACGCCGTCCACAGCGGCATCTCGGTGGGCCCGTGCCGCTCCGGCAGGCCGAAGAGGCCGACGACGCCCCGGTCGGCCGCGAGCTCGACGGCCTGGTCGCGGAGCACGTCGTGGCCGACGGCCTCGATCACCAGGTCGGCGCCGCGACCACCGGTCACCTCGGCCACGACGGCGGCGAGGTCCTGCTCCGGCACCCGCACGGGGACGGCGCCCAGCCGGCGGGCGACGTCGAGCCGGCCGGCGTCCAGGTCGGAGGCGACGACGTGCGCGAAGCCCAGCCTCCGGGCCTCCTCCACGAAGAACAGCCCGGCGGACCCCGCGCCCATGACCACGCACGTGTGCGCCCGGCGGGCGGGTGTCTCCACGGGCCAGAACTGGCGCATGGCGTAGAGGCAGGTGCCGTACTGCTGGGCCATCATGAGCCGCCGCAGCTGCAGGGAGTCGCCGGGGTCCGTGCCGGCGGGCAGTTCGACGACGTGCAGCTCGTCCAGCAGCTGCAGCTCCGCGAAGCACCCGCCCATCTCGCCCTGCGGGACCGTGAGCACCAGCGTCCCCTCCGGGACGCGCTCCGACCGGGACTCGACCACCACGCCCACCCCCTCGTGACCGGGGTAGCCGGGGCGGCGCGGGCCCTCCGCGTGCAGCAGCCCGTGGAAGGCCGCGTGCAGGTCGGATCCGCAGATCGAGGCGTGCAGCATGCGCACCACCAGCTGCCCCGGCTCCCGGGCCTGCGGATCGGGCCAGTCGGTGACGATGACCGTGCCGGTGGTGGGAACGTGGGACCCTCGCATGCGCGCCTCCTGGTCTGGGGCGCGCGAGGCGCCGATGGGTGACATGCTACCCACGGTTCAAGGCCTGTGACCTGCGTGACGCCGGATTAAACCCCGGGGGAGCCCGGTTCCGCGCCCACGGCCGCGGCGGGGACCGCGAAGACGGGGCGCGGGGACTGCAGCCGGGCGGGCTCGGCCAGCCCGCGGCGCAGGACGCGGTCCCCGTGCTCGAGCTCGAGGGAGAACCCCGCCACGGCGTGGTGCACGTTCTCGCCCAGCACCGTCCGCTCCACGACCTGCTCGGGTCCGGGCGCCCCGTGCAGCAGGAGCACCGGTTCGCCCTCCCGCAGCTCCTGCTCGACCCGGGCCACCGCCTGCATCCAGTGGCTCTCGCGCACGCCCTCCGGGACCCGGAACGGCACGACGACGGCACCGCCCGCCGCCTCGTGCGCACCCGGCGCCAGGACCCACGCCCGCCGGCCGTGCGGCGGTTCCGCGAGCGGCGTGCGCCCCTCCGTGGGCACGGGCCACACGTAGTCCAACCCGGCCGGATCTGCGGGGAAGACCTCCCGGTAGAACTCCTCGTCCTTGCGCAGCAGGTTCGACCGGTGCGAGCGGTGGAGCTCCTCGTCGCCCAGCCAGGGGGGCAGCGCCACGTCGTCGTCGGCCCCGCGGTCCCAGACCTCGGGGGCGAACTCCCGGATCTGCCATCCCGTGCTGTCCGCCCCGCCCCGCGCCGTCCACTCGTCGACCATCGCGCGGCCGTAGGCGACCAGGGCGGGCACGTGCCCGGACCACATCGCCGTAGCCGGGTGGCGGTACCACCCGTAGCCCGGCACGGTGGCCGCGCGCAGGACCTGCAGGGTCTCCACCCGCTGCTTGCCGAGCCGCTTGCGGTCGAGGACGCGCGCGGAGCGGGCGAAGTCGGGGTACGGGAGGAAGGTCTGCACCGATCCAGTCTGCTACGGATCCACCGCCTCCACCACCGCACCGGCCCGTGCGCGGGAGCCCGCGCGGGAGGACACTGGGAGCATGCCTCTGCCCCGCGCGCTCGAGCCGTTCCGGCTCGGCCCGTACCGCGTGCTCGCCTTCGCCATGTTCGTCAGCGTCTTCGGCGCCGGGATGTGGGCGGTGGCCCTCGTGCACCAGGTCCTGCGGCTGGACGGGACGGCCGTGGATCTCTCCGCCGTGACGGCGGTGGGCGCCCTCGGCATGCTCGTCTTCGTGCTCGTGGGCGGGATCGTGGCCGACCGCTTTCCCCTGGCGCGCGTGCTGCGCCTCGTCGAGACGGCCAATCTCCTGACGGCCGGGACGGTCGCCGCCCTGGTCCTGGCCGACGGACTGCTCCTGGAGCACCTCGCCGCGGCGGCGTTCGTGTTCGGCGCCGGCCTCGGCTTCTTCTACCCGGCCTACTCGGCCTCGCTGCCGCGGATCCTGCCCGCCCGGCAGCTGCTCGCGGCCAACGGGGTGGAGGGCACGGCGCGCCCGCTGCTGCAGCAGGCGGCGGGGCCGGCCGTGGCCGGTCTGCTCATCGGACTGGTCGCCCCCGGCGGCGCGCTCGCCCTGATCGCGCTCTGCCACGCCGCCGCGCTCGCGCTGCTGCTGCGCCTGCACGTGCCCGGTCAGAACGCCGGAGCGGATCCGCCGCCGGGCGCGGGCTCCGGAGCGCGTCCGGGCGGGAGGCCGGCCGGGGACGCCACGGCCGCCCCGGCCGCGGCGCCGGGCGCCGTGCCGTCCGCCGTCCCGGCGCCCGACCCCGGGTCCACACCCGTGCCCGGCACGGCCCCGGGCGCGGACGGGACGTCCCCGCCGGCGGCGGCCGTGGGCGGCCTCCGGTCCGTGCGCCAGGACCTCATGGAGGGCGTGAGCTACACGGTGCGGACCCCGTGGCTGCTGTGGACCCTGCTGTGGGCGGTGCTCGCGGTGTTCCTGCTGCTGGGTCCCCTGGAGGTCCTCGTCCCCTTCCTGGTCCGGGACCGGCTGGGCGGGGACGCCTCCACGTTCGGCTATCTGCTGGCGTGCTACGGCGGTGCCGGCGCGGTGGCGTCCCTCGTGGTCGCGTCGCTGCCCCTGCCCCGGCGCTACCTCAGCTGGATGATCGTGCTGTGGGGGTTCGGGACGCTGCCTTTCGGTCTCGTCGCGAGCACGGACTCGTTCTGGGTCATGGCGCTGTGCCTGGCGTGCGTGGGTGCCGGGGACGGTGCGGGCACGGTGCTGTGGGGCACGCTCCTGCAGCGCCGGGTCCCGCGGCACATGCTGGGCCGGGTCTCGAGCCTCGACTTCTTCGTCTCGATCGCCCTCATGCCGGTGTCGATGGCGGTCGCGGGACCCGTCGCCGAGGTGGTGCCCCTGCCCGTGATCTTCTGGACCGTGGCCCTGCTGACGCCGGCGCTGGGGCTGGTGGCGCTGCGGGCCGGGCGGATGCGCGAGGACGAGCTGGCGCACCCGCTGGCCGGCTGAGCCGCGGCACGGCTCCCCGGGGGCACCGGCGGGCGCGGGCAACGCCACGTGACCCCCTCGGAACGGGGGACCGGCACGGGAGGGGCAGGGCGGCGTCAGCTCGGGACGCCGCCC
>NZ_JBHVDI010000169.1:0-7650 GCF_042802875.1 Kocuria sp. NPDC057446
GGGCCGCACGGCCCGTCCCCTCCTTCATCTGCCTCTCACGCGCCGTGGCTAGGCTGGGCCGCATGGCGGGCGCGCGGTGGGAGAGGGTGCGGACGGAGCTGCGGTCCGTGCGCAGCCGGGTGCTCGCCACGACCATCGCCTTCCTGGCCGTCGCCCTCCTCGCCGTCGGGGGGATCACCCACTACCTGCGCCTGGTGGACCTCGACGAGTCCGTGCGCCAGGACATCGTCCAGGAGGCCGGCGAGCTGCAGCGGCTCGCGCAGCGCGGTCCGCTGGGCCCGGACGCCTCCCTCTCGGAGGACCTCGACGCCACGGCGGAGGAACCGTTCACGGACCTGCCGCAGCTCTTCTACACCTTCATGACCACCACGGTGCCCGGGGAGCACGAGAGCATCCTCGCGCTCGTCGACGGCGAGCCGGCGTTCGAGCACGCCGACCGGTCCCGGTTCCAGCTCGACGACCCCGCCACGCTGGCCGCGGCCGTGGAGCGGGCCCGGCCCGGCCAGACCGTGGTCTTCGACCACGGGCAGGACGGCCGGATCCTGCGCCTGGGCGTCATCTCCGTGGTCCTGGACACGGACCCGCGCCAGGGCTACCTCGTGGTCGGCTTCGACATGAGCGCCCAGCGCCAGATCGTGCTGGACTCGCTGTGGCGCTACCTCGGCATCGCGGCCCTCACGACGGTGGTGGCGGGGCTGGTCGCCTACGTCCTGGTGGGCCGGGTCACCGCCCCGATCACGCGCCTGCGCCGGGCCACGGAGCAGATCAGCCCGGAGGACCTGGGACGGCGGGTGCCCGTGACGCAGGACGACTCGGACGTGGGCCAGCTCGCCGTGAACTTCAACGGCATGCTCAGCCGGATCGAGGCGGCCTTCGTCCAGCAGCGCCAGTTCCTCGACGACGCCGCCCACGAGCTGCGCACGCCCCTGACCATCCTGCACGGCAACCTCGAGCTCATGGACGAGCACGACCCCGCCGACGTCGAGGAGACCCGGGCGATGCTCCTCGACGAGATCGAGCGGATGAACCGTCTCGTGGAGGACCTGCTGCTGCTCGCCAAGGCCCAGCGCGCCGACTTCATCCGCCCGAACCCCGTGGACGTCCCCGAGTGGCTCGACGACACCATGGACCGGCTGCGCGCGCTGGGGGACCGGCGGTGGGAGCTCGAGGCGCGGGCCGAGGGCCGGGTCGTGGCCGATGCGCAGCGCCTCACCCAGGCCGTGGTGCAGCTGGCCGCCAACGCGGTGAAGTTCTCCGCCCCCGGGGACCTCGTGGCCCTCGGCGCCGCCTGGGCCACCGGGCCCGCCGCCCCCGGCGAGGACGCCCCCGCCCGCAGCCTCGAGGTGTGGGTCCGCGACACCGGCGTGGGCGTGGCCCCGGAGGACCAGCAGCGGATCTTCGAGCGCTTCGGCCGGGCCGAGACCGGGCGCACCGTGGAGGGCTCCGGACTGGGCCTGGCGATCGTGGCGGCCATCGCGCACGGCCACGGCGGGACCGTGGAGCTGCGCTCGAGCCCCGGCCACGGGGCCACGTTCACGCTCCGGCTGCCCGAGTCCCCGCTCGTTCCCGCGACCGCGGCCCCGGTCCCCGCCCCCGGTGCCCCGGGCCCCGGGTCCGCGGCGCCCGGGGGAACCGTGTCCCCGACCCCCGCCACCGGTCCCGACGTCACCACCGCATCCCCCAGGAAGTAGAGGCACCCCATGGCCAGCATCCTCATCGCCGAGGACGAGGAGCGCATCGCGCGCTTCATCCAGAAGGGCCTGCGCGCCGCCGGCTACACCACCACGGTGGTCGAGGACGGCACGAGCGCCCTCGACTACGCGAGCACCGGGGAGTTCGACCTGCTCGTCCTCGACGTGGGCCTGCCCGGGATGGACGGGTTCCAGGTGCTCTCGGTGCTGCGCTCCCTGGGGTTCTCGATCCCCGTGATCATGTGCACCGCCCGCGACTCCGTCGAGGACACCGTGGCCGGCCTGGAGCAGGGTGCCGACGACTACCTCGCGAAGCCGTTCCGCTTCCAGGAGCTGCTGGCCCGCGTCCGGGCCCGGCTCCGGGACCGGGCGGTGGCCGAGCAGAGCGCCGACGAGCTGCGCTTCGGCGGGCTGGCCCTCGACGTCGGGACCCGGTGCGCGGTGCTCGAGAGCCGGCAGATCGAGCTCTCCGCCCGGGAGTTCGCCATGGCCCGGGCGTTCCTCGAGAGCCCCGGCCAGGTGCTCACCCGCGAGCAGCTGCTGAACAAGGTGTGGGGCTACGACTTCGACGGCTCCTCCAACGTGGTGGACGTCTACGTCCGCTACCTGCGCAACAAGCTCGGCGCGGAGCGCATCGTCACCGTCCGCGGCGCCGGGTACCGCCTCGCGAAGCTGTGAGGGCCCTCGCTCCGCGGTGTGGCGGAGCGCAGGACGGCCCCCGCGCGAGACGCCGCGGCCCGGCGCCCGGGACGCGCGGCCGTGGATCGCGGAGAGCACCGGGACTGGAGTTCTTGGCGTCACCGAAGGCACGACGAGTTCCGCAGGCCGTCGCGGCGGGCACCGAGGGAGGCAACCCGTGAACGATCCCAGCGAGGACCGCGCGAGGCCGAGGCTGCTCTCGGGCGGCAACCCCCGGATCCCCCAGAAAGAGGGCGACGGCCCGGTACAGGACGACATCGCGGCCATGCCCGGCTGGAAGAGAGACATCGGGCAACGCCTCGACGACCTCGTGGAGCACGTGGTCCCCGAGGTGCACCAGGCCGTGAGATGGAACCAGCCGTTCTACGGCCGGAAGGACGAGGGCTGGTTCCTGGCGTTCCGCCGCTGCACCGGGTACGTGCAGCTGCAGTTCGTCAAGGGGGCGTCCCTCGACCCGGTTCCCCCCCAAGGCGTCCAAGCACGACGAGGTGCGCTGCCTCGACATCCACGAGGACGACGAACGGGACCAGGACCAGCTCCGGTCCTGGGTGGGGCAGGCCGGCAGCCTGCCCGGCGCGAAGGTCTGACGACTCCGTTCGCCGGGTCCGGCGCTAGGGTGAGTCCCATGGTGGACACCCCAGCGACGGTGCCGCCGCCGGGACCGCGTGCCGAGCCGCCGGGCGAGTGCCCCGGTGGGGGCCGCCGTTCCCTCTGCCTGTACACCCGCTCCGCCAGCCCCTCCGGGATGGGGGCGCACATGCTGGACCTGGTGCAGGGCCTCGCCGACCGGATGGACGTGACGGTGCTGTGCCGCGCCGACGACCGGGCCCGCTGGCTCTTCGAGGAGGCGTCCGTGCGCGGCGCCCGCACCGTGGCGCTGCCCGGCCCGCACGACCCCGCCTACCCGGAGGTCATCAGCAGCTTCCTGTCCTCCCGGCCCGTGGACGTCTTCCACTGCCACGCCGGCTGGGGCTGGGAGGATCCGCACGGCCTGCGGCTGGCCCGCGCCGCCGGAGTGCCGGCGGTCATCATCACCCACCACATGTCGTTCCTGATCCACAAGCGCGCCACGGCCGAGAGACTGGCCCGGAACACCTCGTACGCGCACCGGCGGATCGCCGTCTCCGACGGCCTCCGGGACACCTACACCGCCCGCGGGATCAGCGCGGAGCACTTCGTCACGGTGCCCAACGGGATCGGTCCGCGCCGGCACCCTCCGGGGCGGACGGCGGCCAGGGCGGCGCTGCGGCTGCGGCCGGACGACCTCGTCGTGCTCTCGACCGGGCGGCTGACGGCCGTGAAGGGGCAGCGGTGGCTGGTCGAGGCCGCCGCGCTGCTCGCCCCGGACCGTCCCCGGCTGCGCGTGGTGCTCCTGGGCGAGGGCGAACTGCGGCAGGAGCTCGAGGACCTGGTGGCCGAACGCGGGCTGACCGGTGCGGTGCACCTCCCCGGCCACCGCGCGGACGCCCGCATGCTCCTCGACGCCGCCGACGTGTTCGCGCTGCCGTCCCGGGCCGAGGGCATGCCGCTGACCGTGCTCGAGGCGATGGAGGCCGGGCTGCCGGTGGTGGCCACCCGGGTGCCCGGCTCGGAGGAGGTCGTGGCCCACGGCGAGACCGGGCTGCTCGTGCCCCCGGGGGACGCCGAGGAACTGGCCGCGGCGCTGGCCGCCCTGCTGGACGACGGCCGGCGGCGCGCGCGGTACGGCGAGGCCGGGCACCGGAGATATCTGGCGGAGTACACCGTCGAGACCATGGTGGCGCGCACGCTGGCCGTCTACGACGCGGCGCTGGGAGCCCGCTCCGACGGGCGCTGAGTGCTCGGCGGCCGCCGAGCGGCTCCCGGCGCCGCCCGTGCCCCCCGAGGTCGATGCCTCGGATGAGAACCTTTTCATCGACGGCTCATGTTCTCATCATGTCCCTCGAGCACAGTGGGCGGCAGCCGCAACGGCGCCGGACCCACCGGCGCCTTCCCCCGAGGAGGACACGATGAGCGACGACGAGCTGCGGGTGGTGCTGTACTCGCACGACTCCCAGGGCCTGGGCCACACCCGCCGGAACCTGGCGCTCGCCCGGTCCCTCGCCCAGCACCTGCCGGCGCTGACCGGGCGCCCGGTGACGGGCATGCTGCTGACCGGCATCGACGCCGCCACCTCCTACGGGCGCCCCGACGGCTTCGACTGGGTGGTGCTGCCCGGCATCCGCAAGGGCACGGCCGGCTACACGCCCCGCAACCTCTCCGTGGGCATGTCCCACCTGACCGCCCTGCGCTCCGGGATGGTGGACGCCGCGCTCACGGGCTTCCGCCCGCACCTCGTCGTCGTCGACCGCCACGCCTGGGGCGTGGACCGGGAGCTGCTCGAGCCGCTGCGGCGGCTGCGGGCGCAGAGACCGGGAACGGTCGTGGTCCTCGGCCTGCGGGAGGTCCTCGACGAGCCCGCCGCAGCGGCCCGCGAGTGGGCCGCGCTCGGGGACCTGGACGCCGTGCGCGACGTCTACGACCAGATCTGGGTCTACGGCGACCGCGCCGTGCACGACCCGGTGGCCTCCGGCGAGATCCCGGCCGAGCTCGCCGACATGGTCCGCCACACCGGCTACCTCGCGACCGGCCGGGCGGCCGGGCGGCGGACGAGCGGGGTGGACCGCCCCTACGTCCTGACCATGGCCGGCGGGGGCTCCGACGGCCACCGTCTGACCCTCGCGGCCGCGCGCGCCCGGGTGCCCCACGGCCACCGGCACGTGGTGATCACGGGCCCGCAGATGCCCGAGGAGCACGCCGAGCAGGTGCGTGCCGCCGCCGTGCCGGGGACCCTCGTGCTGCCCTCCGTCCCCGACGCGCTCGCGGAGGTGGTCGACGCGAGCGCCGTGGTGTCCATGGGCGGCTACAACTCGGTCGCCGAGATCCTCACCACGAACACCCCCGCGCTCCTGGTGCCGCGGGACCGGCCGCGGCGGGAGCAGCTGATCCGCGCCCGCGCCCTCCGGGCCCACGGCGCGGTGGACGTGCTGACCGCCGACGCCCTCACCAGCGTTGCGCTCAGCGGCTGGCTGCACCGCGTGGTCGGCACCGTGCAGCTGCGCCGGCACCTGGCGCTCGACGGGCTGCACACCGTGCCCGTGCTCGCCGCGCGGCTCCTGCCGGCAGGTCCGCCGCCGGTGCCGGCGGACGCCGTCCCGGCCCGCGCCGGAGGCCTCCGGTGAGCGGCCACCGCATCGGCTACGTGCTGAAGGTCTACCCCCGCTTCTCGGAGACGTTCGTGGTCACGGAGATCCTGGCCCGGGAGGCCCAGGGCGAGGACCTGACGGTCTTCGCCCTCCGGCACGGCACCGACCCGCGCTTCCACCCCGAACTGGCCCGCGTCCAGGCGCCGGTGCACCACGTGGAGCGTCCCGAGCGGGCCTCCGCCGGGTGGGCCGTCCTGGCCCGCGCGGCGGAGACGGTCCCCGGCTTAGGGCCCCGCTTGGCCGCACTGCTGCCGGAGCTGGCCGGCACGGAGGCCTCCGAGGTCCACCAGGGGGTGGCGCTGGCCATCCAGGTCGTGGAGGAGGGCATCACCCACCTGCACGCGCACTTCGCGACCCTCGCCGCCCACGTGGCCGAGATCGCCTCCCGGCTCACGGGGGTGCCGTTCTCGGTGACGACCCACGCGAAGGACATCTTCCACGAGTCGGTGGACCCCGCCCGGCTGCGCCGCACCCTCGAGCGGGCGGAGCACGTGGTGGCGATCTCCGCGTACAACCGGCGGCACCTGGCCGCCGCGTTCCCCGCGCACGCGCACCGGCTGCGCCTCGTGCGCAACGGCCTCGAGCTCGCCCGCTTCCCCTACCGGGACCCCGCGCCCGTGGGGGAGACCCTGCGGGTCGTGGCCGTGGGCCGGCTCGTGGAGAAGAAGGGCTTCGACCGCCTCGTGCGGGCCGCCGCCCGGTACCGGGACGCGGGCGGGCGGCTGTCCGTCACGGTCGCCGGCGGCGGCGAGCTGGACGGATCCCTGCGCGTGCTGGTCGCCGAGCTCGGCGCCGAGGACGTCGTCGAGCTGGTCGGGCCCCGCACCCAGGCCGAGATCGGCCGGCTGCTGCGCGCCGCGGACGTGTTCGCGGCCCCGTGCGTCGTCGGCGCCGACGGCAACGCCGACGGCCTGCCCACGGTGCTGCTCGAGGCGATGGCCATGGGCGTGCCCGTGATCGCGAGCGACGTCACCGGCATCCCCGAGGTGGTCCGCAACGAGGCCCCGCGCACCGGCGTCCTGGTGCCCGCCGACGACGACGACGCGCTGCTCGGGGCGCTCGCCGCGGTCGCGGACCCGGGCTTCGACCGGGTGGGCGTCGCCCGGGCCGCCCGCGCGCTCGTCGCCCGGGACCACGACTCCACCGGCCAGGCCGCCGCCCTGCGGGCGCTGCTGCCGCCGGAACCGGTCCGACCGGGCGACGTCCGGACCACCGCCGGGACCACCGGCCCGGTCCTCGAACCCGTCCCCGGCCGCACCCCGGGCCTCGTCCGGGCCACCGAAGGAGCCGACCGCTGATGCGCCTCGCCTACGTCTGCGCCGATCCCGGCGTCCCCGTGTTCGGGACGAAGGGCGCCTCCGTCCACGTCCAGGAGATCCTGCGCGCCTGGCGCGCCCGCGGCGCCGAGGTCCGCCTCTACGCGACCCGCGTCGGCGACGACGTCCCGGCCGACCTCGCCGATGTCCCGGTCGTCCACGTCCCGGTGCCGGCGGCCCCCGCCGCGACCGACCCCGGGCGCACGGCCCGGGTCGCCGCCCGGGAGCGGGCCCAGGCCGAGGCCGCCCGCCGGATCGCCGAGCGGGTCGTCGCCGACGGCGCCGACGCCGTCCACGAGCGGTACTCCCTGTTCTCCACCACCCTGACGGAGATCACCGGGGCGCTCGGCGTCCCGGGCGTCCTGGAGGTCAACGCACCCCTCCTCGACGAGCAGCGGGCCCACCGCGACCTCGTGGACGAGGCGGCCGCCCGGGCCGCGCTCACCGCGCAGGTCGCCGCGGCGGAGCGCACCGCCTGCGTCTCCGCACCGGTGGCCCACTGGGTGGAGCGCACCGTGGCCGCGACCGGAGGCACGTCCGCCCGGGTCGTGGTCGCCCCCAACGGCGTGAACGTGGAGCGGATCCTCCCGAGCCGCGACTCGGCGGCCCGGGGTCCGGACCCCCGGGCGCCCGGGGGGGGGGTGGGGGGCCCGCGCAAACCGGGGGCCCGGGGGGGGGCACAGCGACCCCCCCCGGGGGCCGCGGGGCCCGGCAGGGGCC
>NZ_JBHVDI010000170.1:0-7406 GCF_042802875.1 Kocuria sp. NPDC057446
GTTCCCGTGCCGGGACCGTTCTCAGGCGGCGGGCGCGTCCTCGTCCCGGGAGGGCGGCTGGTCCCGCTCCTCCTGGCGTGCCGCGCGCTTGCGGGCCCGCAGCTCCCGCCACGCCGGACCGAGCACGGGCGCCGTGAGCTCGACCTGCCAGCGGCGTGCCCCGAGGTCCCGCAGGCGGTCCGCCACCGCCTGGTCGGTGGTGCTCTTCGGGGGCTGCCAGCAGAAGCGGCGCAGGTGCTCGGGGGTCAGCAGGTTCTCGGTGGGCAGCTCGTGGGTCTCCGCGAGCTCGGCGACGAGCGGCTTCAGGACCCGCAGCCGGACGGCGGCCTCGGGCCGCTTGGCCTCCCACGCCTTCACGGGCGGCAGGGCGTCCGACTTGACGGTGAAGGGCACGAGCTCGGTCGCCGTGCGCGCCTCGGCGATCGCCCGCAGCCAGCGGGGGGCCTCCCGGGCCGCGAGGCGGCCGTGGAAGCCGGGGGTGGCGAGGAGCTGGGGGACGGTGCGCGGCATGGCCGCCGCGGCCGCGACCAGGGCGGCGTCGGGCAGCAGCCGTCCGGGGGCGACGTCCTTGTGCTGGGCGAGGCGCTCCCGCTCCTCCCACAGACCGCGCAGCGCGGTGAGCTGACGCCGCCCCTTCACCTTGGTGATCCCCGAGGTCCGGCGCCACGGGTCCTGGCGCGGGGGAGCCGGCTCGGCCGTGCGCACGGCCTCGAACTCCTCCAGCGCCCACTCGAGCTTGCCCTTCTCGCGCAGCAGCTCCTCCATGGCCCAGCGCAGCTGGATGAGCATCTCCACGTCGAGCGCGGCGTAGTTCAGCCAGTCCTTCGGCAGGGGCCGCTTGGACCAGTCCACGGCGGAGTGCTCCTTGGCGAGCGTGTACCCGAGCAGCTCCTCCGTCTCCGCGGCCAGGCCCACGCGGCGCAGGCCCGCGATGCGCCCGCCCAGCTCGGTGTCGAAGAGCCGGTCCGGCTCCATGCCGAGGGCGCGCAGGGAGGGCAGGTCCTGGGTGGCCGCGTGCAGCACCCACTCGACGCCGGTGAGCGCCTCGCCCAGCACGGCCAGCGAGCCGGTGGCCTCGGGGTCGACGAGCACGGTGCCCACGCCCTCGCGCCGCAGCTGCACGAGGAACGCGCGCTGGCCGTAGCGGAAGCCGGAGGCCCGCTCGGTGTCGATGGCCGCGGGCCCGGTGCCCTCCGCGACGGCGGCGGCGACCCGCTCGAGTCCTGCCACGGTGTCGATGACCGGGGGGATCCCGTCGAACGGCGCCGCGAGGTGGACGCTGTCGGGGATCTCGAAGTCCTCGAAACCGGCGACCACGGGGGTCGAGGGCTCGTCGGTCGCGGAGCGGCGGTCGGCTGGGCTGGTCACGGAGCGTCTTCGATTCTGTGTCGGCCCCGGCGGGGCGCGGTCGGTTCGGTGGTCAGCGGCGCGGGTGCAGCACGGTCACGCCCCGCGGGTACGGCGGCACGCCCGCGAGGGTGCAGACCGCGTCGGCCCAGGCCGCGAGGTGCGGGGCGACGTCGGAGCCGGCGGGCGTCCAGGAGGCCCGCAGCTCGACGTCGGCCCCCTCCTCCTGGTCGCCGAGCAGGCCGAACCCCTCGGCGAGGACCCGGGAGGCGGTGCCGCCCTCCCGAGAATATCCGGCCCGGTGGCGTTCCAGGGCCTCGAGCAGCCAGGTCCAGGCGATCGCGCCCGCCGCGTCGTCGCAGCCGATCTCCCGGCCCGCGGCCGCCCGCGCCCAGGTCACGATCCGGAACGGCCCGCCCCATGCCGCGGGCTCGGAGGGGTCGTGCAGGAGCACGAAGCGCCCCGTGGCCAGTTCGTCGTCCGGGGCGCCGGCCGCCCGGTCCAGGGCGGACCCTGCCGGCGGCGGCGTGCCGTGGATGCGCGCGGCCCGGCGACGCACCTCGGCGCGCACGGCCGCCGCGAACGGGGCGAGGTGGGTGGGGGCGGGGATCGCCGTGAGCTCGACGCCCTCCCGGTCGCCCGTCCGGCGCAGCTGGTCGAGGGCGTCCTGGAAGTCCTGGTACACCTCGGAGAGGCCCTTCACCGCGCTCACACTGGAAGGGTAGGCCGTCCGGGCCGCCCGGCCGTCCGTGCCACGCCGCAGTCGCCGGATTGGTGTGCTGCGCACCACCCCGACAGCACGGCCGCAGGTGCACCGCCCCGGCCGGACCCCGGTCGCGCCGCTCAGGACGCGGCGGGGACGAGGCGCACGGAGACGGAGTTGATGCAGTAGCGGAGGTCGGTCGGGGTGGGGAAGCCCTCCCCGCCGAAGACGTGGCCCATGTGCGAGTCGCAGGCGGCGCACCGCACCTCCACGCGTTCCATGCCCAGGGCGGTGTCCTTGATGTAGCGGACCCGGTCCTCGGCGAGCGGGGCGTAGAAGGACGGCCAGCCGCAGTGCGCGTCGAACTTGGTGTCGGAGCGGAACAGCTCCGCCCCGCACGCCCGGCACTCGTAGACGCCCTCGGACGTCGTGTCCCAGTACTCGCCGGTGAAGGGCCGCTCGGTGCCGGCCTCACGGAGCACGTGGTACTCCTCCGGGGACAGGATGGAGCGCCAGTCCTCCTCGGTCCGTCCGGCGGCGTCCGGCCGGTCGCCGTGCCTGGTGGTCTCGCTCATGGTGTCGTCCTCCGGGATGTGGTCGGTGCTCCGGGGGCGGGACCCGTGCCGGGTCCGCCCGGTGGCCCGCTCGGGGCGGCGCGACGCCGGCCGGGCGCGGACCGCCCGGCCAGCACAACGACGCGTCCCGCCCGGTTATGCCCGGGCCGCGTGGAAGACTGGGAGGCATGCTTCGTCGCCGCCCGCCGGGCCCCGTCGTCCCCGAGCCCCAGTCCGCCACGCAGTGGGCGCGCGGCGCCGTGGTGGGCGCGGCCGTCACCGTGGGGGCGGCGTCCCTGTCCTTCGGGCTCTCGAGCGCCGCGGCGGCCTACTTCGCGCGGCAGGTGGTGGTCCCGCCGAAGTACCGCTCCGAGGACCTGCAGATCCTCGGGGTCACCCGCACCGGCGAGGACGGCGATCCGTCCGCGACGACGCTCGTGCGGCTCCCGGCCACCGTGGACACGACCGTGGCGGGGACCTACAGCCTGCGCTTCGACGCGGGCCGGGGCCACGCCCGGATCGGCGCCATCCGCTCCTACTCCCCCCAGGATGGCACCGTCACCCGGGTGGTCGAGGAGGTCTACTCGGGCGATCTCCACCGGGCGACGCGCGGCTTCTGGTCCGGGACGGTCTACCCGGACCCGGGGGCGGCCGGACTGCCGTTCGAGGAGGTGGAGATCCCGATCGAGGTCGGGCCGGCGCCGTGCTGGGTGGTCCCGGCGGAGGGCGGGCCGACCCCGCAGGGCGAGCGGCCCCGGGTGCTCCCGGGGCCGTGGGCGATCATGGTGCACGGGCGCGGCGCCCACCGGATGGAGACGGTGCGCGCGGTGCCCGTGGCGCGCGAGCTCGGCCTGACGTCGCTGCTGATCTCCTACCGCAACGACCGGGAGGCGCCGCCCACGCACGACTTCCGGTACGGGCTGGGCTTCACGGAGTGGAAGGACGTGCAGACGGCGATCAGCTACGCGAAGTCCCGCGGCGCCACCCAGATCGTGCTCTTCGGCTGGTCCATGGGCGGGGCCATCGCGCTGCAGACGGCGGACCTGTCCTTCTACCGGGACGACATCGCGGCCCTGGTGCTCACCGGCCCGGTGGTCGACTGGTTCGAACTGATCGCCCACCACTCCCGCACCCGCCGCATCCCCTCGGGGATCGGCCGGCTGGCCACGAACCTGATCTCCCACCCGGCCGGGCGGATGCTGACGGGCCTCGCGGCGCCGGTGGACCTGCAGGCGCTCGACTGGCTCTCCCGGTCCGAGCACCTGCGCACGCCCACCCTGGTGCTGCACTCCGTGGACGACGAGTTCGTCCCGGCCGCCAGCTCCCGCCGGCTCGCGGAGCTGAACCGGCTCGTCGAGTTCGTGCCCTTCGCCCGGGCCCGGCACACCAAGGAGTGGAACGTGGACCCGCAGCGGTGGGAGGACGCCGTGCGGCGCTGGCTGCCGGGCCGCCTGGCCCAGGACGCCCGGACCTTCGAGCCCGTGCGCGCGCGGCGGGGCTGAGGACCGCTCAGGACCGCAGCGCGGCGGTGCGCCCGCCCGTGAGCCGCAGCAGCTCCGCCGGCGGCAGCTCGACGTCGAGGCCGCGCCGCCCGCCGGAGACGAGGACCGTGGGCCACGTCTCTGCGGTGTCGTCGAGCAGGGTGGGGGAGGGCGTCTTCTGTCCGAGGGGCGAGATCCCGCCGACCACGTAGCCGGTGCGCCGCTCGGCGAGCCGGGGCTCGGCCAGGGCGGCCCGCTTCCAGCCCAGGGCGGCCGCGACCGCCCGCAGGGACAGCCGCGCGGAGACCGGCAGCACCGCGACCGCCCACTCCCGCCCGTGCACGACCAGCAGCGTCTTGAACACCTGCTCCGGGTCGCGCCCGAGCGCGGCGGCGGCCTCCAGGCCGAAGGACGCCGCCGCCGGGTCGTGGACGTACTCGTGCACGGAGAAGGCCGCGCCCTCGCGCGCCAGGAGCGCGAGGGCGGCGGTGGGACCCGTGCCCCGGGACGCCTTCGCCACGGCCGGTGCCGGGGTGCTCAGGCGTCCTGGAGCTCGCGGACGCGCCGCTTGATCCGGGCCAGCATCGCGGACATCCCGCGCATCCGCAGGGGCGAGACCAGCTGGGTGAGCCCGAAGCGCTCCGGCAGGTCGTCGGGGACGTCGAGGACCTGCTGGGCCGGGAGCCCGTCGAGGCCCTCGTGCAGGATCGACGCGAAGCCCCGGGTGGTCGGCGCCTCGGCCGGGGCGGAGAAGAAGAGCCGCACCGGGGCCGCGGGGCCGGGGGCGGCGCCCTCGTCCCACTCGACCGTCAGGAACAGCGGGGACTGGCACTCGACGACCTGCTCGAGCTCCTCCGGGTGCTCGCCCAGGCGGTCCGGCAGAGCGGGCAGGGAGCGGGAGAAGTCGAGCAGCAGCTCGAGCTTGTCCTCCTGCGGCACGGCCGTGAAGTCCGCGACGAGCTCCTCGAGCTGGGCGGGCAGGGCCCCGCTCACCGGTCCGACCCCGGGACCTCGCCCGGCTCCTCGCCGAGGACGATCGGCACGCGCACGGAGTTGCCCCACTCGGTCCAGGAGCCGTCGTAGTTGCGCACCTTCTCGTAGCCCAGCAGGTACTTCAGCACGAACCAGGTGTGGCTGGAGCGCTCCCCGATGCGGCAGTAGGCGATGATGTCGTCGTCGGCGGCGAGCCCGACCTCGTCGCGGTAGATCGCGTCGAGCTCCTCGCGCGAGCGGAACGTCGCGTCCTCGGCGGCGGCCCGGGCCCACGGCACGGACGCCGCGGTCGGGATGTGCCCGCCGCGCAGCGTGCCCTCCTGGGGGTACTCGGGCATGTGGGTGCGCTCGCCCGTGTACTCCGGCAGCGAGCGGACGTCGATCAGAGGCTGCCGGCCCAGGTGCGCCAGCACGTCCTCCTGGTAGGCGCGGACGGAGGCGTCGTCGCGCTCGACCACCGGGTAGTCGGCGCGCTCGGGCACGACCTTCTCCGTGGACAGCTCGCGCCCCTCGGCGACCCACTTGTCCCGCCCGCCGTTCATGAGGCGCACGTCCGGGTGGCCGAACAGCTCGAACACCCACAGCGCGTAGGCGGCCCACCAGTTCGACTTGTCCCCGTAGACCACGATCGTGGTGTCCCGGGAGATGCCCTTGCGCGCCATCAGCTCGGCGAACCCGGCGGCGTCGACGTAGTCGCGGGTGTCGGGACGGTTGAGGTCGGTGTGCCAGTCGATCTTCACGGCACCGGGCACGTGGCCCGTCTCGTACAGCAGGACGTCCTCGTCCGACTCGACCACGACGACGCCCGGGTCGTCCAGGTGCTCGGCGACCCACTGGGTCGACACGAGCCGTTCGGGGTGCGCGTACTGCGCGAATGCTTCGTTGTTCTCCACGGCAACGCCCATGGGAGCTCCTTCCGGGGTGGGGACACAGGGTGCGGGCCCTCGCGGACCGGCTTCTCCCCCAGGGTAGTGGTCCCGGCCGGGGCCCGTCCCGCCGGGACCCCTGTCCCCGCCCCGCCGCGGCCCCGATTTCGCGGCGGGCGCATCCCGGGGGACGGGCAGCCGGTAAAATCGCCGGAGCACGCGCGTGCGCCGCTCGGCGCGCCGATCCAGCGAACCGCCGGGCACGGCGGACAGAGAGGTCTCCCCGTGAGCATCCAGATCGAACACCTCACCGAGCGGCGCCCCCAGGTGTCGGCCGACGAACTGCTGTCGGCGTTCCGGCCCTCGGAGCGCTTCGGGGAGGTCTCGTTCGACACCTACCGTCCCGACCCGCAGCAGACGTCCCAGGAGCAGGCGGTGCGGGAGCTGCGGCGGTTCGCGGAGTCCGTCGGCCGGTCGACCGGCTCCGGCGGCGGGTTCTTCGCCCGGCTCTTCGGCGGCGGAGCACCCCGCGACACGGTGCGCACGGGGATCTACCTCGACGGCGGCTTCGGGGTGGGCAAGACCCACCTCCTCGCGTCGCTGTGGCACGCGGTGCCCGGCCCCAAGGCCTTCGGCACCTTCGTGGAGTACACGAACCTCGTGGGGGCCCTGACGTTCCGCAAGGCCGTCGACGCCCTCAGCGGCTACAACCTGGTCTGCATCGACGAGTTCGAGCTCGACGACCCCGGCGACACGGTCCTGATGTCCCGGCTGATGCGCGAGCTCGCCGACTCCGGCGTGCGGATCGCCGCCACGTCCAACACGCTGCCCGGCTCCCTGGGGGAGGGCCGCTTCGCCGCCCAGGACTTCCAGCGGGAGATCCAGGTGCTGGCGGACCAGTTCGAGGTGCTGCGGATCGACGGCGAGGACTTCCGGCACCGGGGGCTGCCGCAGGCCCCGGCGCCGCTGTCCGACGAGGAGCTCGAGCGGGCCGTGGAGGAGCACTTCCCGGACCGGGTGGTGGCCGCCGACCGGTTCGCGGACCTCGTGGAGCACCTCGCGGGCGTGCACCCGTCCCGGTACCGCAAGCTCCTGGAGGGCATCGACGCCGTGGTCTGGCGCGACGTGCACACCATCGAGCAGCAGGCCGTGGCCCTGCGCTTCGTGGTGCTGGCGGACCGGCTCTACGACAAGAACCTGCCGATCATCGCCTCCGGCCGGCCCTTCGACGAGGTCTTCACCGCCGAGATGATGGCCGGCGGCTACCAGAAGAAGTACTTCCGCGCCGTCTCCCGGCTCACGGCCCTGGCGCGTGAGGGGATCCTCGGGGACGTCTCCGCGGTCTGAGCGCGCTCGCCCCGACCCGCGCGCCGCGGGACGGTGCCGCCATCGCCCCGGGGCGCGCGGACGCGTGCGTCCACCGCGGGCCCCCGGGCGACGACGAAGGGCCCCGGCTGACTGC
>NZ_JBHVDI010000171.1:0-7365 GCF_042802875.1 Kocuria sp. NPDC057446
GGCCGCACCCCGTGGGGTGCGGCCCCTCCTGCCGTCCGCCGCCGCGGCTCAGAGCACCCGGAAGAGGGTCACCGAGCCGGCGGGGACGCCCTGCGCCTGTCCGGCCCGGTAGCGCGCCCCGTAGCGCCCGTGCAGCACGGAGGCCGTGCTGTGCACCAGGGAGTAGACGCCGTCGGCCCGCTGGAGGGGATGTCCGGCCTCCTCCTCCCGCAGCAGGTCCGCGACCTCGGGGAAGGTGATCGCCATGTCGGCGCTCGCACCGTTGATCACCATGAGCCCGGCGATCCGTCCGCCGCGGGAGCCGATCAGCACCTGGATGGTCCGCGCCCCCGGGGTCTGCCAGTCGGTGGCGGTCATGGCCGAGCCGCCGGGACCGAACCAGTGCATCATCACCTCGTCCGGGCGGGTCGGGAAGTGGGACGGCTGCCCCGCCAGGAACTCCCCCCGCACGCCCACCAGGGAGCGCGTGGCCGCGAGCATCGCGCGGTCCGCCGGGGTGAGCCGCCAGTCCACCCAGGACAGCTCGTTGTCCTGGCAGTAGGCGTTGTTGTTCCCCCGCTGGCTGCGGCCGAACTCGTCCCCCGCCGTGATCATGGGCACGCCCTGGGAGAACAGCAGGGTGGCCATGACGTTGCGCGCCGTCTGGGCCCGGTCGGCCCGGACCCGGACGTCGCGCGCCGGGCCCTCCACCCCGTGGTTCCACGAGTGGTTGTCGTTGGTCCCGTCCCGGTTCTTCTCCAGGTTGTCCTGGTTGTGCTTGTTGTCGTAGGAGACCAGGTCCGCCAGGGTGAAGCCGTCGTGGGCGGTCACGAAGTTCAGCGACGCCAGGGCGCTGCGCCCGGAGGCGGCGAACATGTCCGAGGAGCCCGCGAGCGCCCCGGCGAGCCGTGCGGCGTTGCCCCCGTCCCCGCCCAGGCTCATGCTGCGCGGGCCGGTGAGCCAGAAGTCGCGGACGGTGTCCCGGAAGCGGTCGTTCCAGTCCGCCCACCCCTCGGGGAAGTGGCCGGTCTGCCACCCGCCCATGCCCACGTCCCAGGGCTCGGCGATGAGCTTCGTCCCGAACAGGGCGGGATCGGCGCCGACGGCCACCAGGAAGGGGTGGTTGCGGGTGAAGCGGTGGCGCTCGTCCCGGGCCAGCTCGGGGGCGAGGTCGAAGCGGAAGCCGTCCACGTGGCACCGCTCCACCCAGTAGCGGAGGGAGTCCAGCGCCATCTGCACCACGCGGGGGTTGCCGAAGTTCACGGAGTTGCCGCACCCGGTGACGTCCACGTAGCGGCCGTCCTCGCCGTGGCGGTAGTAGGCCTCGTCGCCGAGCCCCCGCCAGCAGTAGGCGGGCTCGCCCTGGCCGGCCTCCGCCGTGTGATTGTAGACCACGTCGAGGTAGACCTCGAGCCCTGCCCGGTGCAGCTCCCGGACCATGGCCTTGAACTCGTCGAGCACGCCCTGCGGGCCCCGGGCGCGGGCGGCCTCGGTCGCGTAGCCGGCGTGCGGGGCGAAGAAGCCCAGCGTGTTGTAGCCCCAGTAGTTGCTCAGCCCGAGCGACGTGAGGTGGGGCTCGTCCAGGTGGGCGTGCACGGGCAGGAGCTCGACGGCCGTGACGCCCAGGGACGTGAGGTACTCGGTCATCGCCGGGTGCGCGAGGCCGGCGTACGTCCCCCGGAGGTCCTCCGGGACGTCCGGGTGCAGGGCGGTCAGACCCTTGACGTGCGCCTCGTAGACGACGGTGTCCCGCCACGGGGTGGCGGGACTGCGGTCCTCGTCCCAGTCGAAGTCCTGCTGGGCGACCACGGAGACGTAGCGCCCCCCGTAGGCGTCGGGGCCCGGGTTCTCGATCCCGGGCGGCGGGGCGACGCGGCGCAGCCCCTTGCCGTAGGGATCGAGCAGGATCTGCTCGTCGGCGGGGTCGGGGGCGCGGTGCCGGGAGGCGATCTGCGAGTCGGCGGGCACGAAGCCGTACTCCGTGCCCGCGGGCAGGGCCGGGGCCTCGTCCCGGTGCCGCAGGTAGTCGAAGCCCGTCTCCGAGAGCCGCTGCTGCTCGGCCGGCGGGACCGTCCCGTGGTGCACGCCGCCCGTGCGTCCGGTGAGCCGGCGCCGCTGCCAGCGGCCGCCGGGCAGCCGGAACACGATGTCGAGGTCGGGGACCCCCGGGGCGTAGACGGCCACGTTCGCGCTGCCGTCGCGCTCGGGCGAGGGGTGGACCCCGAGCGGGTAGGGGTGGGAGACGTACGGCCGGCCGGTGTCCTGCCGCCGGGGCTCAGGAACCAGCACGGCGCCGCGAGACCTCGTACAGGGTGATGCCCACGGCCATCGAGGCGTTGAGGGACTCCATCGTGGAGTCGATGGGGATCGAGACGATCTGGTCGCAGTTCTCGGTGACCAGCCGGGACAGGCCCTTGCCCTCCGAGCCGACCACGATCACGAGCGGCTCGGTGGCCAGCTCCAGGCCGGGCAGCTCGACGTCGCCGCCGCCGTCGAGGCCGACCACGAAGTAGCCCATGGCCTTGAGCTCCTCGAGCGTGCGGTTGAGGTTGGCCGCCTTCGTGACGGGCACCCGGGCCGCGGCGCCGGCGCTGGTCTTCCAGGCGGAGGCGGTGACGCCCACGGAGCGGCGCTCGGGCACGATCACGGCGTTGCCGGAGAACGCGGAGACGCTGCGGATGATGGCACCGAGGTTGCGGGGGTCGGTGATGCCGTCGAGGGCGACCATCAGCGGGGGGCGGCGGATGTGCCGCTTCTCCCACTGGGTCATGAGCCGGCGGGCGGTGTCCACCGCGTCCTGGTACTCGTAGGCGGGCACCTGCAGGGCCACGCCCTGGTGCACGGCGTCGCTGGTGAGCCGGTCGAGCTCGCCCTTGGAGGCCTCGAGGATCGTGATCCCGCGCTCGGCGCAGAGCTGCAGGATCTCGCGCACCCGGTCGTCCACGTCGATCTTGCTCGCCGCGTACAGGGCCTTGGCGGGGATGTCGGCGCGCAGCGCCTCGACCACCGAGTTCCGCCCGGTGACGAGGTCCTCCTGGACCTTGCCGCGGGTCCGGGCCGGGGACCGGCCGCCCGCGCCCTGCCGGCGCTCGGCGGCCTTCTTCATCTTGTGCGCCTTGTGGTACGGGCGGTCCTCGGCCTTGGGGGTGGGACCGCGGCCCTCGAGGGCCTTGCGGCCGTGGCCGCCGGTGCCGACGAGGGGGCCCTTCTTGTTCTTGCGGATCGCGCCGGGACGCTGCTTGGGGGTTGGCATGGGTTCCTCTGTTCGGTCGGTGTGGTGCGGCCCGGTCAGGACACGGACCAGGTGGATCCGCCGGCGGCGTCGCGCACCGCGACGCCGGCGGCGGCGAGCTCGTCCCGGATGGCGTCGGCCCGGGCCCAGTCCTTGGCGGCCCGGGCGCGGTCGCGCTGGGCCAGCAGCGAGCGCACGAGGGTGTCGAGGGCCGCGTGCTCGGCCGCGTTCCCGGCGGCGTCCCCGAGGTCCATGAGCCCGGTCAGGCCGAGGACGTCGGTCATGGCGCGCACCGCGCGGGCGGGCGCGGCGGCGCCCAGGCCGTCGGCGAGCGCGGAGTTGCCGGCGCGGACCGTCTCGTGCAGGACCGCGAGGGCCTGCGGCACGTTGAGGTCGTCGTCCATCGCGTCCCCGAAGGCCTGCGGCACGTCCCCGGCCGTCCCCTCGAGGTCGGCCCCGGTGTCCCGGGCCGCGCGGAGGAAGGCCTCGACCCGCTCCACCGCGGCCGTGGCCTCGGCCAGGGACGTGGGCCGGTAGTCCAGCACGGACCGGTAGTGGGCCTGGCCCAGGTAGTAGCGCACGGCCAGCGGCCTGGCCTCGGCGAGCATGTCCGCCGGGGAGACGGTGTTGCCGATCGACTTGGACATCTTCTCGCCCGCGTACGTGACCAGTCCGTTGTGCAGCCAGAGGGTCGCGAACGGCTGGCCGGCCGCCGTCGACTGGGCGAGCTCGTTCTCGTGGTGGGGGAAGCGCAGGTCCAGCCCCCCGCCGTGGATGTCGAAGTGCTCGCCGAGGTACTTCGCGGCCATGGCGGAGCACTCGAGGTGCCAGCCGGGCCGGCCGGGGCCCCACGGCGAGTCCCACCGGGCGGTCTCCGGCTCGCCCGCCTTGTGCCCCTTCCACAGGGCGAAGTCCCGGGGGTCGCGCTTGCCGCGGGGGTCGGCGTCGGGGGCGTCCTGCATGTCGTCGACCGACTGGTGGGTGAGCTCGCCGTAGCGCTCCCAGGAGCGGACGTCGAAGTAGACGTCCCCGGAGCCGTCCGGGGCCGGATAGGCGTGCCCGGCGTCGACGAGGGTGCGGATCAGGGCGTGCATCTCGGGGATGTGCCCGGTGGCGCGCGGCTCGTAGGTGGGCCGGCCCACGCCGATCGCGTCGTAGGCGGCGTTGAACGCCTGCTCGAACCGGTAGGCGAGCGCCCACCACGGCTCGCGGGGGTGGTCGCCGCCGTAGCCGGGGTCGAAGGACGCGGCCGAGTTCGCGAGGATCTTGTCGTCGATGTCGGTGACGTTGCGCACGGTGGTCACCCGGTAGCCGCGGTGGGCGAGCCACCGGGCGAGCTGGTCGAAGACCAGGGCCGAGCGGACGTGGCCGATGTGCGGCATTCCCTGGACGGTGGCGCCGCAGTAGTACAGACGGGCCTCGCCGGGATGGGCGGGCACGAAGTCCCGCACGGTCGCGGTGGCGGTGTCGTAGAAGCGCAGAGTCACACGGCCCATCATAAGGGCGGGCGGTGGCGCGCCGGTCAGGCCCCGCGCGCGTCCGCGGGGACGACCAGCGCGGTGGCCACGGCCGCGAGGCCCTCGCCGCGGCCCGTGAGCCCGAGGCGGTCGGAGGTCGTGGCGCTGACGGTGACGGGCGCCCCGGCAGCGGCAGTCAGCACGGCCTCGGCCTCGGCGCGCCGCGGGGCGAAGCGCGGCCGGTTCCCGATCAGCTGCACGGCCACGTTGCCGATCTCGAATCCGGCCTCCCGCACGATCCGGGCCGCCTCGGCGAGGATGAGCGTCCCGGACGCGCCCTTCAGCTCGGGGCGGTCCACGCCGAAGTTGGTGCCCAGGTCGCCCGTGCCGGAGGCCGAGAACAGGGCGTCCGCGGCGGCGTGGGCCACGACGTCCCCGTCCGAGTGCCCGGCGAGACCGCGCTCGCCCGGCCACTCGAGGCCCGCGACCCACAGCGGGGTGCCCTCGGGCCCGAAGGCGTGGACGTCGACGGCGATGCCGGTGCGGGGCAGGATCACGGCTCGGTGCTCCTCGGGGTCGGGGCGGGAGACGGGGCAGGCATCGGGGCGGCGGAAGGAGCGGAGGTCGCGGATGCGGTGGCCGCGGGTGCGGCCGTCGCGGGGGCGGCCACGGGCACCGCCGCCGCCGAGCCCGGGGCGCGCCCGCGCAGGACCGCCTCGGCCAGCACCAGGTCGAGCGGGCGGGTGATCTTGAAGGCGTGCTCGTGGCCGGGCACGGTCTCCACGGCGGTGTCCGGGGCGTGGGCCTCCACGAGGGAGGCGTCGTCGGTCACGCTCCCGGGGTCCGTCCCGGCCCGGGCGGCGTCGCGGTTGACCGCCCGGAGCAGGGCGAGGTCGAAGCCCTGCGGGGTCTGCACCGCGCGCAGCACCGTGCGGTCCACGGTGCCGAGCGACCGGCCGTCGTCGTCGACCCGGCGCATCGTGTCCGCCACGGGCAGCACGGGGACCACGGCGCGGGCCCCGGCGCGCAACCGCTCCACGACGATGCGGAAGACGTCGGGCGGGGTGAGGCAGCGGGCGGCGTCGTGGACGAGCACCGCGGTGCAGGCGGGCGCGGTCCGGGCGAGCTCGGCCAGGGCCGCCCGCACGGACTCCGCCCGGGTGTTCCCTCCGGTCACCGGGCGCGCACCGTGCGCACGGGCCGTGGCGGAGAGGGCGGTGTCCCCGGCGGGCACGGTCACCAGGACGGGCCCGGACAGCCCGGCGCCCCGGATGCCCTGCAGGGCGTGCTCCAGCAGGGGCCGGCCGTCGAGCGCCACCAGGGCCTTGGGGATGCCGTGCCCGAGCCGCGTGCCGGACCCCGCGGCGACGACGACGACGGCGAACCCGCCCTCCGGGGAGAGCGGGTTCGCCGTGGTGGACCGTGGTGCGTTCCCGGTCACGGGTCGGTCAGGACGCCAGGATGTCGTCGAGGCGCTTCTCGGCCTCTTCCTCGTCGATCTTCTTGGCGAGCGCCAGCTCGGAGGTGAGGATCTGGCGGGCCTTCGTCAGCATCCGCTTCTCCCCCGCCGAGAGCCCGCGGTCGCGGTCGCGGCGCCAGAGGTCGCGCACGACCTCCGCGACCTTGAGCACGTCGCCCGAGGCGAGCTTCTCGAGGTTGGCCTTGTAGCGCCGGGACCAGTTGCTGGCCTCCTCGGTGTCCTTCGCCTGCAGGACCGAGATGACCTTCTTGAGCCCGTCCTCGTCGACGACGTCGCGCACGCCCACCAGATCGACGTTCTCCGCGGGTACCTCGATCACCAGATCCCCCTGGGTCACCTTGAGCTTGAGATACATCTTCTCTTCGCCCTTGACGGTGCGGGTCTTGATCTCCTCGATGGTCGCCGCGCCGTGGTGCGGGTAGACAACCGTCTCGCCAACCTCAAAAACCATATGGAAATACCCCTTTCAGAACTTCCATTCTAACACGGTGTAGGATTCGCCGATCCGGGACGGACGGGGCGCCGGGGGCCCGGCGATGCGGACGATCCGTCGGCAAACGGATAAGCTGGTCGGGACATCGTCCTGAGCTCCCGAGGAGTACGCGCCGTGAAGATCGCCGCCCGCCAGAAGCTGCGCCGCGCAGGCCTGAGTGCCGCCGCCGCGGCCGCCCTGCTGACCACCACCGGTTGCGCCTACATCAACCCGCCGGCCACGACCATGGTGTACTCGGCCGCGGACGGCATCGTGGAGCAGGTGGGCGACGTCAAGCTGGCCAACGTGCTGATCGTGGCCACGGGCGCCGACGAGGAGGGCCGCGTGCTGGGCACCCTGGTGAACGACGGCGACCAGGACGTCACGCTGACCATCGACGCCGACGGCGCCACCGCCGAGGTGCCGATCCCGGCCGGGGGCTCCGTGAACCTCGAGCAGGACGAGGAGATCGTCCTGGACCGCGCCGGCGCCGAGCCCGGTCTCAAGGTGGAGACCGAGTTCACCGCCGGCGGCGAGTCCCACACCGACCAGGTCCCGGTCCTGGACCACACCTTCCCCCGCTACGCCGAGTTCATCCCCGGGGGCGCCCCGGACACCCCGGCCAACCCCTCCAACACGCCGGTGCCCGTCGAGGAGATGGTGGGCCAGGAGGGCGGCCACTGACGCCGTCGGCCGGCACGCGCGCGGCCGGGAAGGGCCCGGAACCCCGCGGGGTTCCGGGCCC
>NZ_JBHVDI010000172.1:0-7331 GCF_042802875.1 Kocuria sp. NPDC057446
CCTCGCTCCGGTGCCCGGGGCGGACGACAGAACCGCCGCCGGGCGGAGCCCGACGACGGTTCTGGAGGATCGACGGGCCGGGGCCCGGGAAGATCCTTAGGAGATGACGTTGATGTTCGCGGCCTGGGGGCCCTTGGGGCCGTCCTGGGTCTCGAACTCGACGCGGTCGTTCTCGTTCAGCGAGCGGAAGCCGTTCGAGTTGATCGCGGAGAAGTGGGCGAAGACGTCCTTGGAGCCGTCCTCGGGGGTGATGAAGCCGAAGCCCTTGTCAGCGTTGAACCACTTGACGATACCGGTAGTCATGGGAGACCTGATCCTTCATGAGATGAACGTTTCCCGACGTTCGAGAAACACGACAGTTGTGATGCATGGAAAACGTCTTCTCAGAAAAACTGCTGCACCCGAGTGGGCCGAACTGCTTGAAAGACAAAAACGAACCTCAACAACTGCGCACCACTCTACACGAGATCCGACCGGGCACCACCCGGGGCCACCGGATCGCCGCCAGGACCGCTCAGGCCGCCGGCGCGCCGAGCCGGATCAGGAGCACCCCGCCCACGATCAGGGCGACCCCCAGCGCGGAGACCCACGTGAGGGGCTCCCGGAACAGCGCCCAGCCGGCCAGCGCGGTCAGGGCCACCCCCGCGGCCGACCAGATCCCGTAGGCGACCCCGAGGTCCATGCCTCCGGCCAGGGCGAGGCTCAGGCCGGTGAAGGCGAGCAGGTAGCCCGTGACCACGGCGGCATACCACCGGGGGCGGCCCCGGGCGGCCATCCGCAGGGACAGGGTCGCGGCGACCTCGGTGAGGATCGAGCCGGTGAGGAGGAGCCAGACCATCAGGCGCTCCCCGGCCGGGCGGAGCCCACGGGCCGCCGGTCGCCCTCCGCCGGGGCGGCGGCACCGGGCCGAACCGTGCCCAGCTCGACGCACAGCACCCCGGCCACCACGAGACCGATCCCGGCCAGCATGAGCGGGGTCAGGGCTTCGCCGTGCAGCGCGGCGGCGCCGAGGGCGGTGAGCGTCACGCCCAGGGCCGCCCACACGCCGTAGGCCACGCCGAGGGGCGTGCCCAGCCGCAGCACGGCCGCCAGCAGCGTGAATGCGGCGGCGTAGCCGGCGACCACGAGCACGTACCAGGCAGGGTGCTCCAGCGCGGCCTTCAGGGACAGGGAGGCGGCCACCTCGCAGACCACGGCGGCGCCCAGCAGGCTCCAGCGCAGCACGGCTCAGCCCGCCAGCAGCTCGTCGGCGACCGCCCGGAGCCGGGCCCGCTCCTGGGGGCCGGGAACGAAGACGCCCGCGGCGTCGGCGAACCACACGCCGTCGGCGAGCAGCCGCACGGCCAGCAGCCGGCTCCGGCGCTCCACGGACAGCTCCGCGGGCAGGTGCACCCACGGCTCCACCCGCGCGACCCAGCGCTCCTTGAGCGTGGCGCGCAACCGCTGGTCGGTGAGCATCACGAGGTCGGTCTCGTCGACCTCCCCGGAGAGACACCAGTCGAGGTAGGCGCGCAGCCGTTCCTCCGCGGGCACCTGCTCCGGCGGGCCCGGCAGACGGCGGGCCATCTGCGCGTCCCAGCCGTCCATCACCCGGTCCACCAGGGCGAGCATCAGCGCCTCCTTCGTGGGGAAGTGGTACATCACCCCGGGCTTGGTCAGCTCCACCTGCCGCGCGGCCGACGCCAGGGAGACGGTGCCGCCGCCCCGGATCAGGTCGAGGGCGCCGTCCAGGATGCGCTCGCGCGAGGAGGTGCTCATGAAAAAGTACTTTACCAACCGGAAGGGTGGTGGCACGATGATGCACATCACCGGCACGACGGCCTCGGCCGCCGCACCGGTTCGCGGGCACGACGACGTCCCGCCCCTGCCCGGTCCGCGCCCGGACCCGGCGGGTGCTCCCCGGCCCGGACCACCACCTCCAGGAGGACTCGTCCCATGACTTCCGCCCTGCACCAGTCACCGTCCGAGAACACGTCTCCGCCCGCCGGGCGTTCCCGGCCGACCGTGAACCGCACGGTGTTCGCCGGCTCGGGCGTCACCATCGTCCTGTTCTCCCTGTGGGCGATTCTCGCCCCCGACCAGGCCTCCGCGGTGATCAACGCCGTGGTCGGCTGGATCGCGACCAACATGGGCTGGTTCTACGTCCTCACCGCCACGGTGGTGACGGTCTTCGTCCTGGTCGTGGCCTTCTCCCGCGAGGGGACCATCAAGATGGGCCCCGACCACTCCAAGCCGCAGTACAACCTGTTCACCTGGACCGCGATGCTCTTCGCCGCCGGCATCGGCATCGACCTGCTGTTCTTCTCCGTGGCCGAGCCCGTCACCCAGTACTACGGCCCGCCCGCCGGGGACGGGGCCAGCGCGGAGGCCACCCGCATGGCCGTGGTGTGGACGCTGTTCCACTACGGTGTCACCGGCTGGGCGATGTACGCCCTGATGGGCATGGCCTTCGGCTACTTCGCCTACCGCTGGAACATGCCCCTGAGCATCCGCTCGGCCCTCTATCCCCTGATCGGCAAGCGCGTGCAGGGGCGCACGGGGGACGCCGTGGACATCGCGGCGCTGCTGGGCACGATCTTCGGCGTGGCCACGTCGCTGGGCATCGGCGTGGTCCAGCTCAACTACGGCCTGTTCCTGCTCTTCGGGATCGAGGAGGGCCCTGCCGCACAGATCGGGCTGATCGCCCTGGCCGTGGTGATGGCCACCGCCTCGTGCGTCTCGGGCGTGGACAAGGGCATCCGCCGACTCTCCGAGCTCAACGTCCTCATGGCCGTGGCGCTGATCGTCTGGGTGCTTGTCGCCGGCCGGACGTCGTTCCTGCTCGACGCCACCGTGCAGAACCTGGGCGACTACGTGTCCGCGCTGCCCGGCATGACCCTGGACACGTTCGCCTACACCGGGGCCGCCGAGTGGATGGCGGGGTGGACCCTGTTCTTCTGGGCCTGGTGGATCGCCTGGGCGCCGTTCGTCGGGCTGTTCCTGGCCCGGATCTCCCGCGGCCGCACCCTGCGCGAGTTCGTGATCGCGACCCTGACCGTTCCGTTCCTGTTCATCCTCATCCTCGTCTCGGTCTTCGGCAACAGTGCCCTGGCGATCGTCACGGGCGGCGACGACGCCTTCGGCCAGGCCGCCATGAACACCCCCGAGCGGGCCTTCTACTCGCTGCTCGAGCAGTACCCGGGTGCGCCGCTGCTCATCGCGCTCGCCTCGCTGGCCGGGCTGCTGTTCTACGTCACCAGCGCCGACTCCGGTGCGCTCGTGATGTCGACGTTCACCTCGACCATCCAGGACCCGACCCAGGACGGGCCCAAGTGGCTGCGCGTGTTCTGGGCCGCCGCGACCGGGCTGCTGACCCTGGCGATGCTGCTCGTGGGCGGGGTGCCGACCCTGCAGGCCGCCACCCTAATCATCGGGCTGCCCTTCTCGATCGTGATGTACCTGATCATGATCGGCTTCTGGAAGGCCCTGCGCGCCGAGCGCTCCCAGCGCGAGGGACGCACGTCCACCCGGCGCTCCGCGGCCGCCTCCCGCATCCCGGGCCCGGACAGCCACTGGCGCCGCAGGCTCTCCCGGACCGGCTCCTTCCCCGGCCCGAAGGCCGTGCGCCGCTACGAGGACGAGGTGCTCGTCCCCGCGCTCACGGAGGTCGTCGAGGAGTTCCGGGCCCAGGGCCTCGACGCCGAGCTCACCAGCTCGGTCGTCGGCTATCAGGACCTGTCCGAGCACACGCTGACCGTGCGGATGGGCGAGGACCGGGACTTCTGCTTCCAGGTCTATCCGGTGGCCACGCCGGTCCCGGCCTTCGGCGGGTTCCGCACCAATCCCGACTCGGACCTCTACTACCGCCTCGAGGTCTTCAACGAGACCGGTTCCCAGGGCACCGACGTCATGGACTGGAGCCACGAGCAGGTCATCAACGACGTCCTCGACAGCTGGGAGGCGCACCTGGCCTTCCTCAGCATCCACGCCGGCCCGTCCGTCATCCAGGACGGCGAGCAGGGCCACCCCGACTGGTCCACCGACATCCACGACGTGCCGACGGGGCAGATCCCCGCGGCGAAGGAGGCACAGCAGTGACCGACACCCTGTTCATCGACGGCCGGTGGCAGCCCGCCGCCGAGGGCGGCACCCGCACCATCGTCTGCCCCGCGGACGGCACCGAGGTCGGCGTCGTCACCGAGGCCACCGCCCAGGACACCGAGCGGGCGATCGCCGCGGCCCGCCGCGCCTTCGACGACGGCCGCTGGTCCTCCGTGCCCGGCCCGGAGCGCGGGGACCTGCTGCTGCGGGTCGCCGCCCGGCTGGGCGAGCGCCGGGACGAGTTCGCCCGCGCCGAGTCCCTGGACACCGGCAAGCGGCTGGTCGAGTCCGAGATCGACATGGACGACATCGCCGCCTGCTTCACGTACTTCGGCAAGACCGCCGCGGAGCAGGCCGGCCGCGTCGTCGACGCCGGGGACCCCACCGTGGTCTCGAAGGTCGTCACCGAGCCGGTGGGCGTGTGCGGGATGATCACCCCCTGGAACTACCCGCTGCTGCAGGCCGCGTGGAAGATCGCGCCGGCGCTCGCCGCCGGGTGCACCTTCGTGCTCAAGCCCGCCGAGCTCACCCCGCACACGGCGATCCTGATGATGCAGGTCCTCCAGGAGGCCGGCCTGCCCGACGGGGTCGCCAACCTCGTGCTCGGCGCCGGCGCCGGGGCCGGGGCGCCGCTGGCCTCCTCCCCGGACGTGGACCTCGTCTCCTTCACCGGCGGCGTGCTCACAGGCCGGGCGATCGCGGCCGCCGCCGCGCCCACCGTGAAGAAGATCGCCCTGGAGCTCGGCGGCAAGAACCCCAACGTGGTCTTCGCCGACGCCGACTTCGACGCCGCCGTGGACAACGCCCTCAACGGCGCGTTCGTGCACTCCGGGCAGGTCTGCTCCGCCGGGGCCCGGCTGGTGGTCGAGGAGTCGGTCGCCGAGCGCTTCGTCGACGAGCTGGTCCGCCGCGCCGAGGGCATCCGGCTCGGCGGCCCGTTCGACGAGCAGGCCGAGACCGGGGCGCTGATCTCGCAGGCGCAGCGCGAGAAGGTGCACGCCTACGTGGAGCGCGCCCGGGAGCAGGGCGCCCGGATCCGCACCGGGGGCGCGTACGCCACCGGCGCCTCCGCCGACGGGTCCCTCGACCTGGAGCAGGGCTACTTCTACCCGCCCACGGTGATCGACCGCTGCACCCGCGAGATGGACTGCGTGCACGACGAGGCCTTCGGCCCCACCGTCACGGTCGAGACGTTCAGGACCGAGGACGAGGCCGTCGAGATCGGCAACGACACGATCTACGGCCTCGCCGGGGCCGTGTGGACCTCCGACGCCGGGCGCGCCCAGCGGGTCGCCGCCCGGCTGCGCCACGGCACGATCTGGATCAACGACTTCCACCCCTACCTGCCGCAGGCGGAGTGGGGCGGGATGAAGCAGTCCGGCATCGGCCGTGAGCTCGGCCCCACCGGCCTGGGCGAGTACCAGGAGCTCAAGCACGTCTACCAGAACACCGCCCCGGCCGTGACCGGCTGGTTCGCCGGGGCCTGACCCGTGCCGGCCCGGCGTCGTCGTCGCCCGCACGACGACGGCGCCGCCGGCGCGCCCCGCACGACGCCACACCCCGCACCCTTCCCGAGGAGAGACATGACCACGCCCAGCCCCACCCCCGCCCCCGAGACCCCGCACGAGTTCGACTACGTGGTGGTCGGCGGCGGCTCCGCCGGAGCCGTCGTCGCCGCGCGACTGTCCGAGGACCCGGCCGTGACGGTCGGGCTCATCGAGGCCGGCCCGCACGACCGTGGCATCGACGAGGTGCTCACCCTCAGCCGCTGGATGGAGCTGCTGGAGTCCGGCTACGACTGGGACTACCCGCTCGAGGAGCAGGAGAACGGCAACTCCTTCATGCGCATGGCCCGGGCCAAGGTGCTCGGCGGCTGCTCCTCGCACAACTCCTGCATCGCCTTCTGGGCCCCGGCCGAGGACCTCGACGAGTGGGAGGAGGTCCACGGCGCCGAGGGCTGGAACGCCGAGACCGCCTTCCGCCTCTACCAGAAGCTCGAGACCAACGACGACGAGGGCGCCCACCACGGCCACGACGGACCCGTGCACCTCATGCAGGTCCCGGACGCCGACCCGTGCGGCGTCGCCGTGCTCGAGGCCTGCGAGCAGGCCGGCATCCCGCGCACGCCGTTCAACACCGGCAAGACCGTGGTCGAGGGCGCGAACTTCTTCCAGGTCAACCGCCGCGCCGACGGCACCCGGGCCTCCTCCTCCGTGTCCTACCTGCACCCGGCCGCCGACCGGGAGAACCTCACGGTCCTGCACTCGACCCAGGCCACGCGCGTGGTCGTCGAGGACGGCCGGGCCGTGGGCGTGGAGGTCGTCGACAACGCCTTCGGCGCGACCCGCACCGTGCGCGCCCGCCGCGAGGTCGTGGTCTCCGCCGGCGCGATCGACACCCCGAAGCTGCTGATGCTCTCCGGCATCGGCCCCGCCGAGCACCTGCGGGAGGTCGGCGTGGACGTGCTCGTGGACTCCCCGGGCGTCGGCTCCCACCTGCAGGACCACCCCGAGGGCGTGATCCAGTGGAGGGCCCGGAAGCCCATGGTCACCGAGTCCACCCAGTGGTGGGAGGCCGGGATCTTCTCCCGGGTCGACCCCGAGGGCGACCGGCCGGACCTGATGATGCACTACGGCTCGGTCAACTTCGACATGCACACCTACCGGCAGGGCTACCCCACCGCCGACAACGCCTTCTGCCTCACCCCCAACGTCACCCACGCCCGCTCCCGCGGCACCGTGCGGCTGCGCTCGCGCGACTTCCGGGACAAGCCGAAGGTCGACCCCCGCTACTTCACCGACCCGGAGGGCTACGACATGCGGATCATGACCGCCGGGATCCGCAAGGCCCGGGAGATCGTCGCGCAGCCGGCCCTGGCCGAGTGGGCGGGCGAGGAGCTGTTCCCCGGTCCGGACGTGCAGACCGACGAGCAGATCGCCGACTACGTGCGGCGCACCCACAACACCGTCTACCACCCGGCCGGGTCCTGCCGGATGGGACCGGCCGAGGACGAGATGTCCCCGCTGGACCCCCGGCTGCGGGTCAAGGGCGTCGCGGGCCTGCGCGTCGCCGACGCCTCGGTGATGCCGGAGCTGACCACGGTCAACCCCAACATCACCGTCTACATGATCGGGGAGCGCGCGGCGGAGCTGATCGCCGCGGACGCCGGCGCCGAGCTGATCGCCGCGGAGGCCGGCGACTGAGCGCCCGCCCCGCGGAGCAGGACGGCGGCGGGCCCCGGGTCGTCCGAC
>NZ_JBHVDI010000173.1:0-7328 GCF_042802875.1 Kocuria sp. NPDC057446
GTGCGGGACGGACCCGCGGGTCAGCGGCGGGCGCGGTCCACCAGGACGGCGCCGGCGGCGGCGTTGACGGCCGTCACGGCCAGGACCGAGGGCCAGGCCCCGATCCGCCCGGCCAGCGGGTGGGACAGCCCGAAGCCCAGGACGTAGAGGCCGCCGAGCGCCGCGGTGGTGGCCGGGCCGCCGCGGTGCCACCAGGTGTGCGCGGCCGCAGCCCCCGCCGCGGCCAGCACCGCCCCGCCCAGCGGGCGGACGCCGGTCGCACGGGCCGTGGCGTACCCGCCGATCAGCCCCGCGCTCACGAGCGCCGCGGCGGGCACCGACTCCACGGCCGCCACGGCGGCGCCCAGCGGACCCGTGGCGGCGCTCACGCGGCGCCGCCCAGGTACTCCTGGAGCCGGCGGAGGCCCTCGGCGAGGTCGTCGTCGCCCAGGGCGTAGGACAGGCGCAGGAAGCCGGAGGGGCCGAACGCCTCGCCGGGCACCACGGCCACCTCCGCCTGCTCCAGGACCAGCTCGGCGAGCTCGGCGGAGGTCTGCGGCGTCGCGTCGCCGAAGCGCCGCCCCAGCAGGCCGCGCACGTCCGCGTAGGCGTAGAACGCGCCGGTCGGGGTCGGGCACTCCACGCCGTCGATGGTGTTGAGCGACTCGACCATGGTGCGGCGGCGGCGGTCGAAGGCCTCCCGCATCCGGTGGGCCTCGTCCAGCGGGCCGGACACGGCCGCGAGCGCGGCCCGCTGCGCCACGTTGTTGACGTTGGAGGTGAGGTGGGACTGCAGGTTCGTGGCCGCCTTGATCACGTCCGGGGCGCCGATCATCCAGCCCACCCGCCAGCCCGTCATCGCGTAGGTCTTCGCCACGCCGTTGAGCACGATCACGTTCTCGCCCAGCTCCGGCACGGCGGCGGCGATCGAGGTGAACGGCACGCCGTCGTAGGTGAGGTGCTGGTAGATCTCGTCGGTCAGCACGAAGATCCCCTTCTCCGCCGCCCAGCGGCCCACGGCCGCGGTCTCCTCGGGGGAGTACACGGCGCCCGTGGGGTTGGACGGCGAGCAGAACAGCAGCGCCTTCGTCCGCTCGGTCCACGCCGCCTCGAGCAGCTCGGGGGTCACCTTGTAGCCGAGCTCCGGTCCGGCGAAGACCTCGACCGGGTTGCCGCCGGCGAGCTTGATCGCCTCGGGGTAGGTGGTCCAGTACGGGGCCGGCAGCAGGACGTCGTCGCCCTCGTCCACGACCGTCGCGAAGGCCTGGAACACGGCCTGCTTGCCGCCGTTGGTGATCAGCACCTGGGAGGGCTCCACCGCGTACCCGTCGTCCCGGGCGGTCTGCTCGGCCACCGCCTTCCGCAGCTCGGGCAGGCCGGCGGCCGGCGTGTACCGGAAGTTCGCCGGGTCCTGCAGCGCGGCCGCGGCGGCGTCCACGATGTACTGGGGCGTCGGGAAGTCGGGCTCCCCGGCGCCGAAGCCGATCACGGGCCGGCCGGCGGCCTTGAGCGCCTTCGCCTTGGCGTCCACGGCGAGCGTCGCGGACTCTGCGATGGCGCCGACGCGCCGGGAGATGCGGGACGTGGTCATGACCGGGGGCCTCCTGGAGGGGGAACGGACGGGGTCCGCCGGGCGCGGCCACGGCGGTGCGGACGCCCCCATGCTACTCGGGGGGCCGCGCGGAGGCTCCGGCGCCGCGGCGGCCGCGGCGGCCCGGATTGCACCCCGCCGCCCGGGTCGCCTAGGATGGACGACTGGTGTCATCGGCGCCTGCTTGGCCGTGCCGTCGCGGTGGAGCCGGGTGGTAGAGTCGGTGACCGGGTCCGAGCGATCGAGACCGGCGTCCCCACGCCGGCCGGGGTCGCGAGGCACGTAGGGCAGTGGCGCAATTGGTAGCGCAGCGGTCTCCAAAACCGCAGGTTGCAGGTTCGAGTCCTGTCTGCCCTGCTCCAGTCCGGGGCGGTCCCCGGCACTCCGTACGGGGTGCCGGGAGCCGCCGCGGCCACGGCGGGCCGGCAGCATCGCGGCGCGCACGAGTCCACACAGGGAGAGCCGATGTCGCAGACCACCGCCGGCCGCGCGTCGGGCCAGCCCCCGGAGCAGGGCGCCGAGAGCCCGCGCGGCGTCTTCGGACGCCTGTTCCTCTTCCTGCGCCAGGTCGTCGGGGAGCTCCGCAAGGTGGTGACCCCCACCCGGCGCGAACTGGTCAACTACGTCCTGGTCGTCCTCGTGTTCGTGGCGTTCATGATGGTGCTCATCTCGGTCCTGGACCTCGCGTTCGGCCAGGCCGCCCTGTGGATCTTCGGCCAGGGGGACGCCGCCGGCTGATCCGGGCGGCGCACGGCCCGGCACGGCCCGGCCACCGTGACCCAGCAGAGCACGACATCCACGAAAGAACTTGAGGGAGATCCAGTGACCGAGCACGAGCTCGAAAACGGCACCGAGGCACCGGCCGAGGTCGACCAGCAGGCTCCGGTGCTGCCGGAGGCCGAGACCTCCGTGCAGGAGGAGGACTTCGCGGCCGCCCACGAGTCCGAGGACGCCCCGCCGGCCCCGGACGCCGAGGAGGCTCCCACCGGGTCCGCCGCCGACGGCGCGCCCTCCGACGCGGAGACCCCGGTCGACCAGCAGGCCCCGGCGGCCGAGGACGAGGTCCCCGCCGTGGACCCCGTCGAGGAGTTCAAGTCGAAGCTGCGCCGCCAGGAGGGTGACTGGTACGTCATCCACACCTACGCCGGCTACGAGAACCGGGTGAAGACGAACCTCGAGACCCGCATCCAGTCCCTCAACATGGAGGACGACATCTTCCAGATCGAGGTGCCGATGGAGGAGGTCGTCGAGATCAAGAACGCCCAGCGCAAGATCGTGCGCCGGGTGCGGATCCCCGGCTACGTGCTGGTGCGCATGAACCTCACCGACGCCTCCTGGGGCGCCGTCCGGCACACCCCGGGGGTCACCGGGTTCGTGGGCCAGGACGCCTACAACCCCGTGCCGCTGCGCCTCGACGAGGTCTTCGAGATGCTCAACCCGGTCTTCGAGGCGCCGCAGGGCGCGGGCGCCGAGTCCGCCGCCCAGCCCAGCGCGCAGCCGCAGATCGACGTCGACTTCGAGGTCGGCGAGTCCGTCATCGTCAAGGAGGGCCCGTTCGAGACCCTCCCCGCCACGATCTCCGAGATCAAGGTGGAGTCCCAGCAGCTGGTCGTCCTCGTGTCGATCTTCGAGCGCGAGACCCCCGTGACCCTCGGGTTCAACCAGGTCTCCAAGATCTGAGCCCCGCGGGCCGCTCCGGCCCGCCCCAGTTCCCGGCCCCGCGGTGCATGCTTCGCCGCCGGGCCGCCCGGCCGCCGCGCCACGGCGGCCACCCGCCGTCGTACGCTCCTGTGCGCCGGTACCTCCAGCAGAAGAAGGACCAGCACATGGCTCCCAAGAAGAAGAAGGTCTCCGGCCTGATCAAGCTGCAGATCCAGGCGGGCGCCGCCAACCCGGCGCCCCCCGTGGGTCCGGCCCTCGGTCAGCACGGCGTCAACATCATGGAATTCTGCAAGGCCTACAACGCGGCCACGGAGTCCCAGCGCGGCAACATCGTGCCCGTGGAGATCACGGTCTACGAGGACCGCTCGTTCACCTTCATCACGAAGACCCCGCCCGCCGCGCAGCTGATCAAGAAGGCCGCCGGCGTCGCCAAGGGCTCGGGTGTCCCGCACACCCAGAAGGTCGGCAAGCTCAGCATGGACCAGGTCCGCGAGATCGCCGAGACCAAGAAGGAAGACCTCAACGCCAACGACATCGACGCCGCCGCGAAGATCATCGCCGGCACCGCCCGATCCATGGGCATCGAGGTCGAGTGATCAGCCTCGGCTGACACCACCCACCGTTATTGACGTGGCAGGGCCGAGCGCGGCCCGCAGACCACAACTGCACAAGGAGAAGAAGCAGATGGCAAAGCGCAGCAAGGCATACCAGGCGGCCGCCGCCAAGATCGACGCGGGCACGCTGTACGCCCCGGCCGAGGCCGTGGCCCTGGCCAAGGAGCTCGACACCGCGAAGACCGACTCCACCGTGGAGGTCGTCCTCCGCCTCGGCGTGGACCCCCGCAAGGCCGACCAGATGGTCCGCGGCACCGTGAACCTGCCCAACGGCACCGGCAAGACCGCCCGCGTGGTCGTCTTCGCGACCGGCGACAAGGCCGCCGCCGCGGAGGAGGCCGGAGCGGACCACGTCGGCTCGGACGACCTGATCGCCCGCATCCAGGGCGGCTGGACGGACTTCGACGCCGCCGTGGCCACCCCGGACATGATGGGCAAGGTCGGCCGGCTCGGCAAGGTCCTCGGCCCCCGCAACCTGATGCCGAACCCCAAGACCGGCACCGTCACCATGGACGTGACCAAGGCCGTCAACGACATCAAGGGCGGCAAGATCGACTTCCGCGTCGACAAGCACTCGAACCTGCACTTCATCGTGGGCAAGACGTCCTTCGACATCGAGAAGCTCGCGGAGAACTACGGCGCCGCCCTCGAGGAGATCCTGCGCCTGAAGCCCTCCGCGTCGAAGGGCCGCTACATCACCAAGGCGACCGTCTCGACCACGTTCGGCCCGGGCATCCCGGTCGACCCGAACGCCACCGAGGTCGTCGTCGGCGCCTGACGCCGTGCACCGGAGCCCGCGGGGCTCCGACGGGTGGGGGCCCGGCCGATGCGGCCGGGCCCCTTTCCGTCCGGCGGGACCACCCCGCCCACGACCCAGCAGCCGGCGGGCGTCCGCCGGTGCCCACGGAACGGAGATCCCCTCGTGACCGAGCACCCCCCAGTGCGCATCGAGCAGATGCGCATCCCCGCCGAGTTCGACCACCCCGCGCAGGAGCTGCTGGGGCGCGTCGCGGAGCTCGTGCGCCGGTCCCGGCAGCACGTGTGGGGGATCTCGGACCTCACCGGCGACGCCCAGGAGCTCTACCGGGACCTGCACGACCCCTTCGAGCGCGTGGTCGTGCTGCTCGCGTGGGCCCAGGACCGGCTCGCCGGGCGGGCCGAGGTGCGGATGCCCCTGGTGACGCTCACCGACTCCGCCCACATCACCGTCGACGTCGACCCCGACGTGACCGCGCAGGGCACCGGCAGCGAGCTGCTGGCCGCCGCCGAGCAGCTCGCCGTCGGCGAGTCCCGCCGGCACCTGCGGATCCAGACCGAGCACCCCGGGCCGGAGGAGATCCAGGGCGACGGCAGCGTCACCGGGGTCTTCCCGGTGATCACCCCCGGCATGGTCGAGTGGGTGGACGCCGCCGACGGCTCGGGCCGGCTGCCCGTGTCCAACCGTCAGACCCGCTTCGCCCTGAGCGCCGGCTACCGGCTCGAGTCGGTCAGCGACTTCGGGGTGCTGGGCGTGCCGCTGCCGCCCGAGCGCGTCGAGGCCCTGCTGCGGGAGGTCGCGGCCTCCCCGGCGCAGGAGCCGTACCGCATCCACGTCTGGAGCGGCCCGGCCCCCGAGGACCGGCTCGACGAGCTCGCGGCCCTGCACTCGCGGATGACCGCCGACTCCTTCCTGGCCCCCGTGCTCGCCGCCGAGCCGGAGCCGTGGGACGCGGAGCGGGTGCGGCGCACCGAGCAGCTGCGCGCCGAGGCGGGCAACGTCTCGCTCGTGGCCGTCGCCGAGCACGAGCCCACCGGGCGGCTCGTCGGGATGACCGAGATCGTGCTCGCAGGGGAGGAGCCGCCCATCGGGATGCAGGACGAGACCGTGGTCCTGCGCGAGCACCGCCGCCGCTGGCTGGCCACCCGGCTGAAGCTGGCCAATCTGCAGCAGCTCGAGCGGCTCGCGCCGAGCGTGCGCACCGTCTACTCCTGGAGCCACAGCGGCGACGACCGGATGAGCCGGGTCAACGCCCGGCTGGGCTTCCGCGTGGCCGGGCGCAGCGGCGTGTGGGCCCGGGACTTCCCCGCCGCCTGAGCCGGAGACGGGCCCGTCCCGAGGCCCGTCCCCGGGGCCCGCGGGGCAGGCGGCCGCGCCGATTTGGCCGTGGTGGGGCCCTCCGGTAGCCTGGAGTCACCAAAGACCGCCGGTCGTGGTCCCCCTGCCTCGTGCGCCCCGCTTCGGAGCGCCCGCCACGGGGGACAGCCGTAAGAGTTCCGCCAGGAACCGCCAGCGCAGGTGAACCAGCACAGCGAGCACGTCCCGTCCTGCACGGGCCGGCACGCCGAGCCCCGGGCATCTGCGCGGGGCTTTTTCTGTGCCCGGGCCCTTGCGGCAGCGACCGGCAGCGAAGACCGGAAGGAGTACCATGGCGAACCCGGAAAAGGCAGCCGCGGTCGCCGAGTTGAAGGAGATGTTCTCCAACTCGGACGCCGCCGTCCTGACTGAGTACCGCGGCCTCACCGTGGCCCAGCTCAAGGAGCTGCGCCGCTCGCTCGGTGGGAACGCAGAATACGCCGTGGTGAAGAACACGCTGACCGCGATCGCGGCCAAGGAGCTGGGGATCGACGCGTTCGACGGCCAGCTCGCCGGCCCGAGCGCGATCGCCTTCATCTCGGGGGACCCCGTCGAGGCCGCCAAGAGCCTGCGTGACTTCGCCAAGGCGAACCCGCAGCTCGTCGTCAAGGGCGGCTACCTCGAGGGCAAGGCCCTCAGCGACGCGGAGATCAAGCAGCTCGCGGACCTCGAGTCCCGCGAGGTGCTGCTGGCCAAGGTGGCCGGTGCCGCCCAGGCGTCCCTGTCCCAGGCCGCGGCGCTGTTCCAGGCCCCGCTGTCGAAGACCGTCCGCACGGCCGAGGCGCTGCGCGCCAAGGTCGAGGAGCAGGACGCCTGACCAGCACCCCCGCCGCGAGGCACATTCTCACCACGGAACCAGACCGTCCCGCGCCGACGAACCCGGCCGGGGCACACCATCGAAAAGGAGCCACAACCATGGCCAAGCTCACCACCGCTGAACTGATCGACGCGTTCAAGGAGCTCTCCCTGATCGAGCTCTCCGAGTTCGTGAAGGCCTTCGAGGAGACCTTCGACGTCACCGCCGCCGCCCCCGTGGCCGTCGCCGGTGCCGCCGCTCCGGCCGCCGCCGCCGAGGAGGCCGAGGAGCAGACCGAGTTCGACGTCGTCCTCGAGGCCGCCGGCGAGAAGAAGATCCAGGTCATCAAGGAGGTCCGCGCGCTGACCTCCCTCGGCCTCAAGGAGGCCAAGGACCTCGTGGACTCGGCCCCCAAGGCCGTCCTCGAGGGCGCCAACAAGGAGGCCGCGGACAAGGCCAAGGAGGCCCTCGAGGGCGCCGGCGCCACCGTCACCCTCAAGTAGGACCCCAGCAGGACCCGGACGCGTTCCACCGCGGACGCTCCAGCGAGGCCCCGGACGCACGGCGTCCGGG
>NZ_JBHVDI010000174.1:0-7280 GCF_042802875.1 Kocuria sp. NPDC057446
GGGGACGGCGAGGCGCCGTCCCCCGCTGCCCGCGAGCGGACGCCGGTCACAACGCCCAGATCTCCTCCAGCCGCTCGGCGCGTTCCCGGCGCGCCTGCAGCGCCTCCGCCATGGACACCGCGCGGAACCGGGTGCTCGCGCCCGGTGCCGCCCGGGCCAGCAGGTCCATGTCCGCGGAGATCACGGTGCCCACCATGGCGTAGCCCCCGCCGGAGACGGCGTCCCGGTGCAGAACGATCGGCTGCGTGCCGCCGGGGACCTGGATGGAGCCCACGGCGTAGCCGGCGTCCACGATGTTGGAGGGGTCCGAGCCCGCCCCGAACGGCTGACGGCGCTCGATCCACTCCACGCCGGGGCCCTCGAAGCGCAGACCCATGCGGTCGGCCACCGGGGTGAGCTTCCACTCCTCCTCGACCAGCCGGCGCCGGCCCCCGTCGGTGAGCAGGTGGTCGTAGAGCCCCCACATGATCCGCAGCTCCAGCGACCGGCCGAAGGCGGGGCGGAGGCGCTCCGGGATCTCCTCGACCTCGGGCAGCAGACCGGTGGGCTCGCCCACGGGCACCGTGTCCCCGGCCTCGAGCTTCCGGCCGTCCAGCCCGCCGAGCCGTCCGATCGCGTAGGTGGAGCGGGAGCCGAGGGCCTCGGGCACGGCGATGCCGCCGCGGACCGCCAGATAGAACCGGGCGCCGCCGCGGAGCACGCCGAACTTCACGGCGTCGCCCGCCGTCAGCTCGAGCCGCCGCCACGCCGGTTGCTCCTCGCCGTTGACCAGCACGGGCAGGTCCGCCCCGGTCACGGCGATCGTCGTCGGGGCGTCCACGGTGAAGGCGGGCCCCGTGTAGGTGCACTCGAGGACGGCCGCGTCCGCGGTGTTGCCGACCAGCTTGTTCGCCGCCTGCGCGGACTCCTGGTCCATGGCCCCGCCCTGCGGGATGCCCACGTGGTAGTACCCGATCCGTCCCTGGTCCTGGACGGTGGTCAGCAGCCCGGGCTGCTCAATCGTCAGCGCCATCGAGGGCCTCCAGAAGGGTGCGGTTGTAGGTGTCGGGATCGGCGAGCGCGGCTTCGACGTCGAGGGTCACGGGCGCCTGCCGGTACCGCCAGGTGCCGTCCTCGACCTGCTGCTGGATGGCGCGGTACTCGGCCTCGTCCACGGGCCGGAACTTCACGAGGTCCCCGGGCCGGAACAGGATGAGGAAGTCCCGGAAGTCGCGCAGGTGCTGCTCGGGCTCGTAGATGGGGGCGGCGGCGATGCCGAACATCTGGTAGCCGCCGGCCCCGCGCACCGAGTAGATGCACGCGAAGCACCCGCCGTGCCCCACGGTCAGCGGGGGAGTGTCGGTGCGGGGGCTGAGGTACTTGGGCACCTCGAGCTGCCGGTCCCTCGGCACGAGCTGGTACATGAACGGCAGCCCGGCCACGAAGCCGACCATGGACACCAGCCACGGGGACTCGTGGTGGCGCCGGATGAACTCGGCGGCGTCCGCGAGGCCGTTGACCTTCGCGGCGTAGTCGAGGTCGGTGCCGGAGGGGTCCTGGTGGTAGCCCTCGCGGAACCGGGCCACGACCTCGGCGGTGTAGGGGTCCTGGTACCAGACCGGGACCTCGATGATCCGGGTCTCGGCGGTGTACTGCGTGGACTCCCGGGCCCCGCCCTCGAGCTCCTGGGTACGGCGCTTGAGGTCCTCGGCGTGGATGACGTCCGGGTCGAAGCGCACCAGCAGGGAGGCGTTGGCGGGGCAGACGTCCACCACCCCGGGCAGGTCCAGGGCGGTGAGGCCCTGTGCCACGGTGGTGGCCAGGTAGTTGGCGGTGAGGTTCATGGCCTCGTCGAACTCCACGAACAGGAACTCGTCACCGCCCCACGTGTACCGGGCGGTGGGCAGGTACAGGGTCTCGGTCATGGTGCGCTCCCCTCGCTGGGACTGTCGCTGGGATTGTCACTGGGATTGTCACTGGGAATGCCGCCGGGCCGGTCGGCCAGCAGCTCGGTCTCGATCCAGGTGGTGTGGTGCGCCACGGCCGCGAACTCCGGGTCCAGCACGAGCCGCCGCAGCAGCGGCACCGTGGTCCGGATCCCCTCCACGCGCGTGGCGGCCAGGGCCGCGCCCATCCGCTGCACGGCCGTTCCCCGGTCCTCGGCGTGCACGATCAGCTTGGCCAGCAGGGAGTCGTAGTACGGGGCCACGGTGTCCCCGCTGCGCACACCGGTGTCCACGCGGTACTCGGGCCCCTCCGGCCAGTCGAGGCGGCTGATCGTGCCCGGGCTCGGCATGAACTTCCGCTCCGGGTCCTCGGCGTTGATCCGGCACTCCACGGAGTGCCCGTCGAAGCGGACGTCCTCCTGCCGCAGCCGCGTCCGCCCGGTCGAGGCGATCGTGAGCTGCTCGGCGACCAGGTCCACACCGGTGACGAACTCCGTGACCGGGTGCTCCACCTGGAGGCGGGTGTTCATCTCGATGAACGCCGCCTCGTGCCGGACGGGGTCGTAGAGGTACTCGACGGTGCCCACCCCGGTGTAGGAGCACAGCCGGGCGAGGTTCACGGCGGAGTCCCGGATGCGCTCGCGGACCTCGTCCGGCAGGTCCGGGGCGGGGGCCTCCTCCACGATCTTCTGGGAGCGGCGCTGCAGGGAGCAGTCGCGGTCGCCCAGGTGCAGGAACGTCTGCCCGTCGCCGAGGACCTGGACCTCCACGTGCCGGGCCCGCTCCACGAACCGCTCCAGGTAGACCGTGGGGTCCCCGAAGGACGCCCCGGCCTCGGAGCGGGCGGTGTCGACGGTCCGCAGCAGGTCCTCCTCGGCGCGGACCAGGCGGATGCCGCGCCCGCCGCCCCCGGCCGAGGCCTTGATCACGAGCGGGTAGCCGACCTGCCGGGCCAGCGCCAGGACGGCGTCGTCGTCGCCCTCCAGGGGCCCGTTCGAGCCGGCGAGGACGGGCACCCCGGCCGCGATCGCGGCCTCCAGCGCGCGGGTCTTGTGGCCCATCAGGTCGATGACGTCGGGGTCGGGGCCCACCCACGTCAGACCCGCCTCCTGGACGCGCCGGGCGAACGCGGCGTTCTCGGAGAGGAACCCGTAGCCGGGGTGCACCGCGTCGCAGCCGTGCTCCAGGGCCGCGGCCACGAGCGCCTCCGCGTTGAGGTAGGACTTCTGGGCCGGGGCGGGGCCCACCACGGCCATCGCGTCGGCGAGCTCCGCCGCCAGCGACTCCCGGTCCACCTCGCTCACGGCCAGGACGGTGCGCAGTCCCATCTGTTGCGCCGAGCGCAGGATCCGCACCGCGATCTCGCCCCGGTTGGCCACCAGGAGCGTGGAGATCGGCACGGCTCAGCTCTCCGCGACCACGGCGATGACGTCCCCCGGGTTGACCATGTCGCCGTCCTCCACCTCGAAGGCCCGGAGCGTGCCGGCGGTGTCCGACTGGACCTCCGAGAACTGCTTCATCACCTCGATGAGCCCGATGACCTGGCCGGACTCCACCGGATCGCCGTCCCGCACGAACGGGTCCTTGTCGGGGGAGGGGCGGCGGTAGAAGACGCCGGGGAGCGGGGACTGGATCTCGGCCATGGTGCGGGTCCTTTCGGTCGGGTCGGGGAACTCGGGGAACTCGGGGAACTCGGGGAACTCGGGGTCGGAGGGCGTCGGGGCGGACGACGACGGCGGCCGGGCGGCTCAGGTGCCCCGCGCCGCGTGGGCGTCGATGGCCTCGCGGACGGCCCGGGCCACCGCGGGCGCCCCGGGGGCGTCGGAGTGCACGCAGACCGACTCGAAGCGCATCGGCAGCTCCGTGCCGTCCTCGGCCCGCACCACCCCCTCATCCAGGGCCTGCGCCACCCGCGCGGCGGCGGCGGCGGGGTCGGTGGCGTGGGGCGTGCGCTGGATGATCAGCCCGCCCTCGGCGTTGTAGTCGAGGTCCACGTAGAGCTCGGCCACGAACGGCACGCCGAACTCGGCGCACACGGCCTCGTGCGCGGTGCCGGCCAGGCCGAGCACGGGGACGCGGTAGTCGGCGGCCACCGCCGCCACCGCCTCCATGAGCGCGGGGTCCTTGGCGACCATCCCGTAGAGCGAGCCGTGCGGCTTGAGGTGGTGCAGCTCCGCCCCGTGCTGGAGCAGGAACCCGGTGAGGGCGCCCACCTGATAGCGGACCAGGGACTCCACCTCCTCCGGTGTGAGCACCATGGCGCGGCGGCCGAAGCCCCACTGGTCGGGCAGCGAGGGGTGGGCGCCGATCGCCACGTCGTGGGCCACGGCGGCGGCCACGGTCGCGGACATGATGTCCGGGTCCCCGGCGTGGAAGCCGCAGGCGACGTTGGCGAGCTCCACGACCTGCAGCAGCTCCGGGTCGTTGCCGAAGCGGTGCAGGCCGATCCCCTCGCCCAGGTCCGAGTTGACGGTGGGCCGGGTGCGGGTCTCAGGTGTGGCCATGGTCACAGCCTAGGGATGCGGGGCGCCCGAGGGAACGGCCCGGGGACGCACCGGGCCCGTTCCCGGCCCGTTGTCGGGGCACGTGGGGTCCGTCACTGTGCTTTTCCCCGAACACCTGTAGAGTCATCACCAGTTGTTGAAGTTTCGTTTTTCGCATTACAAGCAGTTCGCCCGGACATCGGGTGCAGCAGTTTTTCTGAGAAGACGTTTTGGCAGGCATCGCAACGCCCGAGCACCCCGATCGCCGGGGACGCTCCGTTTCCCAGAAAGACAGGTTCACCATGACTACTGGCACCGTGAAGTGGTTCAACGCCGACAAGGGCTTCGGCTTCATCACCCCCGAGGACGGCTCCAAGGACGTGTTCGCGCACTTCTCCGCGATCAACTCCGGCGGCTTCCGCTCCCTCGAGGAGAACCAGCGCGTCGAGTTCGAGACCCAGGACGGCCCCAAGGGCCCCCAGGCCGCGAACATCACCGTGCTTGCGTGAGAACGCTCTGATCTCCTCGTGAGATCTGCGGCGCGGGGCTGAACGCCCCGCCGCCGACCTGACATCGCCACCCGGCTCCGGCCGGGTGGCGATGTCTTTGTCTGCCGAGCCGGAGGGAGGACCGATGGTGCCCGAGGCCGAGGTGCAGCCGACGGCGGCCCAGGTGCGCCGCCTGCTGGCGGCGCAGCTGCCGCCGGAGCTCCGGGAGCTCCTGGACCGGCCGCTGACGCCGGTGGCCCAGGGCTGGGACAACGCGCTGTTCCGGATCGGCCCGGCCCACGCGGTGCGCCTGCCGGTGCGCCGGGCCGCCGTCCCGTGCCTGCTCCACGAGGTGCGGTGGACGGCCGAAGCCGGTGAGCCCCTGGCCGCGCTGGGGATCGCCGTGCCCCGGCCCGTGTTCCGCGGCCGTCCCGGCGCCGGGTACCCGTGGCCCTGGGCGGTGGTCCGGTGGATCGAGGGACAGGCTGTCGCGACCCTGCCGGTCGCCCGCCGCAGCGGGCTCGCGGAGGACCTGGCGCGCGCTCTGAGCTCGGTGCACCGCCCCGCGCCGGAGGCCGCGCCGCGCCATCCTCACCGGGGTGTTCCGCTCGGGGACCGGCTCCGCACGGCGCCCCCGTCCTGGCCGGACGTGGCCGCCGTGCTCGGCCCGCGGCGGGCCGAGCGGCTCCGCGGCGTCGTCGACGACGGCCTGCGCGCCGCCCCCTGGTCACGACCGCCGGTCTGGCTGCACGGTGATCCCCATCCGTGGAACCTCGTCCACCGGGACGGCCGGCTGACGGGTCTGATCGACTTCGGGGACGTCTGCGCCGGGGACCCCGCGTCCGACCTCGCCGGCGCGTGGCTGGCCTTCGACGCGCACCAGCGCACCGGCTTCCGGACGGTCGTCGACGGCACCGGCCGGTACGACGACGACGTGTGGCGCCGCGCCGCCGCCTGGGCCGCCCTGTACGCCGCGGCGCTGGTGTCCGCCCCCGGCACCGGCCCGGACTTCCGCGCCGTCGTCCGGCACACGGTCGCCCAGCTGGTTCCGCCCGACATCGCCTGAGCGCCGGCGCTCCGCACGCCCCGGACGGCCCGGTGCGCGGCGGCGCCCGTCCCGGGCCGGGTCGCCCGATGCCGGAGCTGAGGACCAGCCCGGGCCGATCGGAGAGATTGCCCTCCGTGACGAGATCGTTCCCCGCCCGCCGCAGGGACCGCCTGGCCGTCGCGGCTGCCGCTGCCTCGCTGCTGGCGGGGTGCGGCGCGAGCACTCCGGAGCCGCCGGCGGCGAGGTGGGGCCCGCGGTCCTGCTCGGGCACGTCAACGCCACCGACGGCGGCCCGGGCGTCCTCGCGGGGCCGCGCGGGCTCGACCCCGGCGACACGATCGAGGTGGACCGAGCGGACGGGTCCACGGCGGTCTTCGCCGTCGAGCGCGGAGAGCAGTACGGCAAGGACGCCTTCCCCGCGCTGACCGTGTACGGCAACACGGAGGGGCCCGAGCTGCGGCTGATCACCTGCGACGGCGACGACCCGGCCACCGGGGAGTTCGACGACAACTACGTGGTCTACGCCACGTTCGCCGGCTGACCCGCGGGCAGCCTCGGCGCCGTCCCGGACCGGGGGGATGGGCCGGCGCCGCGGCTTCCCGCGCTTCTCGCCACGGACCGCGTCATGAAGCGCCCACCATGCATTCCGATGTGCCTGGTCACAGTCGGAAACCGGGAACTTCCCGCGGCGTTCCGCACTGCTGCACCCCGCCCGGGCGTTGATCACGATTTGACAACTGACGTTGCAGTCGTGAAATGCCTACGATGCGGATGCACATCAGCACTCGCAGAATCGAGGCAACACCATGAAGAACAGTGCAGCGGGCGTGGCGACGGCGGCGGCGATCGGCCTGGCAGTCCTGACGGCGGCCCCCGCGGCGGCCGCCCCGGGAGATCCGATGGTCTTCACCGACTGCGCCACCGCGGCCGGGTACGGCGTCCACAACATCCCCGTGGGCTCGGTCAGCCACAGCCCGAGCCTCGTCGACGACGACGGGAACGGCATCGTGTGCGAGAGCGCCGAGTGGGCCTACGACCCCACCCGCATCCCCGTGGAGAACGAGTCGGGGGGATACACCCACACCATCATCGACTGGGTCCCCGGGGCCGGCCCCGGGCCGGACGCCCAGCCCGGCGAGGTGCCCGGGGTGACGCCCGGCACGGACCCGTACACCCAGGTGGACCAGGTGCCCGTGGGCGGTGCCGACACCGGCGCCCCGGTGGACGCCGGAACCGGTGCGAACGGTCCCGTCCTCGCCGGCGGCCTCGCCCTGATCGCGGCGGCCGCCGCGGTGGCGGTGCGCCGGCGCGGCACCGGCCGGGCGTAGGCCGGGCC
>NZ_JBHVDI010000175.1:0-7250 GCF_042802875.1 Kocuria sp. NPDC057446
CTCCCCGCGGGGAGTGCGGCCGTCGTCGTGCGCGGGACCGGGAGGCGGCTCAGTGGAAGAAGTGGCGGGCCCCCGTGACGTACATCGTCACGCCGGCGGCCTCGGCCGCGGCCACGACCTCCTCGTCCCGGATGGAGCCGCCGGGCTGGACGACGGCGCGCACGCCGGCGTCGAGGAGCACCTGCAGACCGTCCGCGAACGGGAAGAACGCGTCCGAGGCCGCCACGGCTCCCCGCGCGCGCTCGGCGCCGGCCTCGCCCAGGGCGTTGGCCCGCTCCACCGAGAGCCTGCAGGAGTCCACGCGGTTGACCTGGCCCATGCCGATCCCCACGGACGCGCCGTGGTCGGCGAGCAGGATCGCGTTGGACTTCACGGCCCGCAGCGCCTTCCACGCGAAGGCGAGGTCGGCGAGGGTCCGCTCGTCCGCCGGCTCGCCCGCGGCCAGGGTCCAGCCGGCGGGGTCGTCGCCCTCGGCGTCGAGCCGGTCGGCGACCTGCAGGAGCGCACCGCCGGAGACCTGCCGGTACTCGAGGACGTCGCGCTCGAAGCCCTCGGGCAGCTCGAGCAGACGGATGTTCTTCCTGGCCTGCAGGATCTCCAGGGCCGCGGGCTCGAAGCCGGGGGCCACGACGACCTCGGTGAAGATGTCCTGCACGGTCTCGGCCATCGCCCGCGTCACGGTCCGGTTGGCGGCGATGACCCCGCCGTAGGCGGAGAGCGGGTCGCACGCGTGGGCCTTGCGGTGGGCGTCGGCGATCGGGTCCTCGGCCCCGGGGGTGGCCACGGCGAGCCCGCACGGGTTGTTGTGCTTGACGACGGCCACGGCGGGCTCGTCGAAGTCGTAGGCGGCGCGCAGGGCTGCGTCGGCGTCCACGTAGTTGTTGTAGGACATCTCCTTGCCGTGCAGCTGGTCGGCCTGCGCGATGCCCGGGGACGCGGCCTCGTCCACGTAGAGGGCCCCCTTCTGGTGGGGGTTCTCGCCGTAGCGTAGGGAGGCCGAGCGCTGCAGCGCCAGGCCCGCGTAGGGCGGCCAGGAGTTCGCGGACTCGTCCTGCTCGAACTGCTGGGCCGTCCAGGTCGCCACCGCGGTGTCGTAGGCGGCGGTGTGCGCGAACGCGGCGGCGGCCAGCCGGCGGCGGGCCCGCAGGTCGAAGCCGCCGGACGCCGCGGCCTCGACGACCGCGTCGTAGGAGGACGGGTCCACGACCACGGACACGGCCGCGTGGTTCTTCGCGGCGGCCCGGACCATGGAGGGACCGCCGATGTCGATCTGCTCGACGACCTCGTCCTGGCCGGCGCCGGAGCGCACGGTGTCCACGAACGGGTACAGGTTGACCACCACGAGGTCGAACGGCTCGATCTCCAGCGCCGCGAGCTGGTCCAGGTGGTCCTGCTTCCGGCGGTCCGCGAGGATGCCCGCGTGCACCCGCGGGTGCAGGGTCTTGACCCGGCCCTCCAGGCACTCCTGGAACCCGGTGACCTCCGCGACCTCGGTCACGGGCACGCCCAGGTCCGCGATGCGCCGGGCGGTCGAGCCGGTGGACACGATCGCGACGCCGGCCCGGTGCAGCCCCGTGGCGAGATCCTCCAGCCCGGTCTTGTCGTAGACGGACACCAGCGCCCTCTTGATGGGCACGCGGTCAAGCTGGATGGGGCTCACAGGTTCTCCAAGCGTTCGAGGTCGTGGTTGCCGGCGGGATCCGCCGCGGACCATTTTACGGACCGTCGACCGGCCTGCTCACCGGGCGTCGTGCAGGGCGCCCCGCCGGGACGCCGCGCCGAGCGTGCGCACGAGCAGCTCGCGCTCGGCGGCCTTGATCCGCTCGTGCAGCCGGTCCTCGGTGTCCCCGTCCTCCACGGGCACCGCCGCCTGCGCCAGGATCGGGCCGGCGTCGACGTCGGCGACGACCTCGTGGACGGTGACGCCGGTGATCTTCACCCCGTGCGCGAGGGCGTCCCGCACCGCGTGCGCCCCGGGAAAGGAGGGCAGCAGCGAGGGGTGGGTGTTGACGATGCGCCCCGCGAACGCGTCGACGAACTCGGCGTCCACGATCCGCATGAACCCGGCGAAGACGACCCGGTCCGGTTCCCGGGCGGCCACCGCCTCCTGCACGGCACGGTTCCACCGCGCGCGGTCGGGGTGGTCGGCGGGGCGCACGAGGAATGTCTCGACGCCGGCCCGCCGTGCCCGCTCCAGTCCCGCGCAGGGCTTGTCCGCGCCCACGGCGGCGATCTCGACGTCGATCCGGCCCTCCCGGACGGCGTCGAGGACCGCCTGCAGATTGGTGCCGGAGCCGGAGACCATGACCACGATGCGCATGCCGTCGAGTCTAGTCGGGCGCGCGGGGAGGGTCCCCGGGGTGCCCTAGAGTGAAGGGCATGACCCCTCCCCGCCCGACCCCCGAGGCAGCCCCCGCGGACGCACGACGCGCCGCAGCGACCCGCACGGCGGGAGGGGGGCTGGTGTGCGCGGCGGTGGCGCTCGTGCTGGTCGGCTCCGACCTGTGGCCGACCGTGGCGGGGGTCGTGCTGGCGGCCCTCGGACTCGGACTGGGCATCGCGGCCCTCGTGCGCTCCCGCGGCTCCGGCCGGCGCCGGCTCCTGGTCCTGAGCGCGGTCGCGGCGATCGTGCTGGGCACGCTGAGCCTGCTCACCGGTGGTGCCCGCCTGGCGCTGTGGCCCGTGGCCGAGGCCTACCAGGAGTGCGTGGCCGGCACGCTCACGCTCTCCGGTGCGGCGCAGTGCCAGCAGGAGCTCGAGGACGGGATCTGGAGCTACCTCTCCGGCGGCCCGGGAGCTGCGGCGTCGGAGGACGCCGCCGACGTCTCGGCTGCGTCCACGTCGAACGCCTCGGAGGGCTCCGCCACGGCCCGTCCCTGAGCCGCCCACGGGCCGGCGCCCCGCTGCCGGCCCGTCGCGTCCCGCTCGGCATCCTGGCGCTCCACATCGTCGGCGTCCCCGTCGTCTTCGGTCCCGTGCCCGGTCCCGTGCCCGCGTGCCGTCCGCGAATTCCGGCGGCCGGCCGATCGCATGGCGCGCCGTGCCGCGGCCTCCTCCCGGCGGCGCCGACGCGCGGCCCGCCGGGCGGCCGGCGTGCCGTCCGCCCCGTCCTCCCCGCCCCGGGGCGGCGCGAACGGCGGCTCGTGCTCGAGCCACGGCCCCACCACGCAGCCCAGCACCGCTCCCACGGCGACCTCGGCGCCGAACAGCAGCAGCACCGCGGACCCGTCGGGGCCCACGTCCGTGAGCCGGCCGAGGCCCAGCGAGCCGTGCGCCAGCCAGCTCAGCAGCATCACCAGCACCCCCGCGACCGCGCCCACGAGGACCCCGGTCAGCAGCGTGGAGAGCGGATACGTGATCCAGCGCGCGGGCAGCCGCAGCGCCATCCAGTCGTCCAGGTGGTTCTCCCCCTCGCGCAGGAACCACCAGCCGGCGAGGACACCGGCCAGGACCGGCAGCACGACCACCACGAGCGCCCAGTCCGGGAGCTCGGCGGGCGGCAGCGCGGCGAGCGCGGGCAGCAGCGGCACCGGTCCGGCGTCGGTGCCCAGCGGTGAGGCGTGCGCGGCGGAGCCGAGGTCGAAGCCCGCGCCGGTGGCCCAGGCCAGCGCGTAGACCGCCAGGTTGGGCAGGTAGCCGAGCTGGAGCCCCGTCAGCGCGGTGTCCCCCGGCACGCCGGTGCCGAGCCGCTGGTAGACGCCCACCACGTCGTTCCAGTTCCAGAACAGGGCGGCGGCGAGCAGGGCGGCGCCCGCCCCGACCCCGGCCACCGCCGCGACGAAGCCGGCGCGCAGCACCGCCCACACGTAGGAGCCGGCCCAGCGGGAGTACTGGCTCGTGCGCTCGACCCAGGCGGCGGCGTTCACCCCGATCAGCCCCGGCAGGGAGCGTGAGGCCCGGTAGGCGCCCACGAATCCGCCCAGGGCCACGGGGACGAGCGGGAAGACGGCGGCCGCGGCCGGGCTGGCCGAGACCGCCCCGCCGCTGAGCAGCAGCGCGGCGCCGGCGCCGAGCGCGGCGTAGGCGGCCAGCCCACTGAGGTACGGCTGCCAGAACTGGCCCTCCCAGCAGGCGCGCGCCAGCCGTCGCCCGGCGTGCCAGGCCAGGGCGAACGGGACGAGGGTCAGCCCGAGCGGGACGAGGTTGAGCGTCCCGGAGGTCTCGGGCAGTCCGGCGCCCGGGTCCAGGGCCACCTGGAGCGGAGTGAGGTGCGCGAGCAGCCACACGTGCCCGGAGAGCACGAACCCGCCGGTCAGCCCGAGGGAGTCGAAGCCGTCCGCGAGCCAGACCATGAGGACGGTCAGCAGGACCAGCAGGTAGGAGATCACGGCCACGGAGCCGAGTTCGAGCACGCCCTGCAGCCACAGCGGCATGGGCACACCGGTGCGGTCGCGGCGTGCTGCGGGGGAGGAAGAGCCATGGGATGTCATCACCGACCATCCTCCCACGCCCGCGCGACCCCAAGGCAGAGGCTTCACGGCGCCTTCACCGGCGGGCCACGCGCCGCTCGCCGTCCCGTCGACCGGGCCGGACAGGCTCGGTCCCATGAGAGTCGCCGTGGTCGCCGAGCAGTTCCTGCCCCACCTGAACGGAGTCACCCACTCGGTGCTGCGCGTCGTCGAGCAGCTGGTGGCCGGGGGCCACGAGGTCGTGGTCCTGGCGCCGTCCTACGACCCCGCGCCGCTCGGTCGTCTCGCGGAGGAGGCCGTCGAGGACCTCCACGGGGTGCCGGTGCACCGGCTGCCCGCCGTGCCGCTGGTCGGCTATCCCGACGTGCGCGTGGCCGGCGGGACCGTGGCGCGGGTGCGCCGGCACCTGGAGCGCATCCGGCCGGACGTGGTCCACGCGGCCTCGCCGTTCGTGCTGGGCCGCCGGGCCATCGTGGCGGCCCAGCAGCTCGGCGTGCCGTGCGTGGCGGTGTACCAGACGGACGTGCCCGGCTACGCGGCCAAGTACGGGGCGCCGTTCCTCGAGCAGCTGCTGTGGGGGCACGTGCGCTCCATGCACAACCTCGCGACGCTCACCCTCGCGCCGTCCACCTCGGCGGTCCGGCAGCTGACCGAGCACGGCGTCCGGGACGTGCACCTGTGGCGGCGCGGGGTGGACACCACCCGCTTCGCCCCCCGGCACCGGGACGAGCAGTGGCGCCAGGAGGTCGGCGGTGGCCGGCGGATCGTCGGATACGTGGGCCGGATCGCCCCGGAGAAGCAGGTCGAGGATCTCGCCGCGGTCGCCGACCTGCCCGGCACCCGGCTGGTGGTCGTCGGCTCGGGGCCGGAGGAGGACGCCCTGCGCCGCCGGCTCCCGCAGGCGCACTTCACCGGCCGCCGCAGCGGCGCCGAGCTCGCGCGGATCATGGCGTCCCTGGACGTGTTCGTCCACCCCGGGGAGTTCGAGACGTTCTGTCAGACGATCCAGGAGGCCATGGCCTCCGGGGTGCCCGTGGTCGCGACCGGCAGGGGCGGGCCCCTCGACCTCGTGGACCCCTCCCGCACCGGCTGGCTCTATCCCCCGGGCGACCTCGGGGCCCTGCGCGGCCGGGTGGCCGACCTGGTGGGCGACGAGGCGAAACGGGCAGCGTTCGGCGCCGCGGCGCACGCGGCGGTCCAGGGCCGCACGTGGGACGTGCTGGTCGACCGGCTGCTCGAGCACTACGAGCGAGCTGTGGCCCTCGCGGCACCGGGGCGGGGCCGGCGGCACCGCCGCGCCGCCTGAGCGCTAGGACCGGGCGGGCGAGGCCTCCAGCACGGCCGTCCCGGTGCCGGCGTACCGCCCGGGCTCGGTGGTCAGCACCGTCAGCCCGTGCACCAGGGCCGTGGCCGCGGTGAGACCGGCGAGCGGGTCCGCCGTCCCCGCCGGTCCGAGGGCACCCCAGGCCCGGGCCACGGCGGCGTCCACCGGGAGCACCCGGCCGGGGAAGCGCAGCTCGAGCTGCTCCGCCCACAGGGTCTCGTCGGGCCGCTCGGCGAGCAGCTCGCCGAGCACCGTGGCGGGCAGGAACAGGCGCCGGTGGCCGTGCCGGCGCAGGACGTCGGCCAGCTCGGGGCAGCGCTCCGGGGTGCGCACCCCCAGCAGCACGGAACGGTCCAGGAGGAGGTCCACGACGACGGGCCTCAGGCCGCGGCGGCGAGCTCCCCGCGGGCCGGAGCCAGCAGGAAGTCCACGAACTCGGTGCGGACCTGCACCGCGCGGGCGTAGTCCTCGATGCTCATGGCGGCGACGCTGATCGCCGGGACGTCCCGGCGGGGGTCGTGGCGGTGCAGGTCCCCCGTGACCGGGACGCGCCCGGCGGTCTCGGGGGGCACGCCCGTCCGGGCGGCGACAGGGTGGCGGGAGTCGGACATGACCGGGATCCTTCGTGCGCTCTTGCTCGCACCGGGTACCGCTGCTGCGGCGATGCGAGCCGCTTCGTCATCCGAACCACCCGTGAACATGGGGTTGGTGCCCGGTCAAGTCGGAGCTTGCCGACCGGGTCTCTTGAAGCTGGGTCCATTGAACCACACCGGCCGCACGGCTCCGGAGCGGACAGCTCCGGGGCGCACAGCTCAGGGCCGGTGCCACCCGCCCGTGCGCGGGTCTTCCCCGGGGTGTCACCGCTCCGACACCTCCACGACACATCGCTGCGCTGAAATGGGTCCCGAACACCGGGGGACGGCGCCGGCGACGACCCCCAGCATTACGTTTCGGTGACACAACTCACGACCCGTCTGTCGTGGTGTCGGAGCCGCGGGGTAGCCTGAAATCTGCTTCTCGAGATGCGGCGTCCACGGGACTCGCCCGGAGATCGACGATCTCCGAACGATCCGTGGAGAGGCTCCGACCCGCCGCGCGCCAACCCGATGTTCCCGGGTGGATCGGATGACGAAGCGGCGGGCAACGCCATCGGATGCCTGCAAGAACGTCAGGAGAAAACATGACCATGTCCGAAGAAAGAACAGCCATCACCACCGACCAGCGCGAGGAGTGGATCGACGTGACCGTCACCGCCCTCCCCGACCTGCACCTCGTGCGTCTCACGTCGACCGACGGAGACGTGCAGGAGTACCTGAGCCCGGAGGCCGACGATCTCGCCGCCGCGGCGGAGCACACGGAGGGAACCGCGCAATGGTGCGCCAAGTACCGTCAGCTCCTCGTGCCCGGAGCCCTCGCGGCCACCGGGCGCCACCCGTTCTTCAAGCTCCACCCCTCGTCCCTCCCGCTGTCGGCGTAGCCGGCGGACCGGACACGAGGAAGGCCGCAGCCCCTCGGGC
>NZ_JBHVDI010000176.1:0-7189 GCF_042802875.1 Kocuria sp. NPDC057446
GGCCGAGTCCCCTCGGCCGCGGGGGTCCGCCGTCGTCGGTGATGCGGGTCACGCCCGCCCTATAAAAATGAACGTCAATCATTTAGACTGACGGGCACCGCGTTCTCGCCCGCAGAGAGGAACCACCATGAGCGACGTCCTGCAGAACTACGTCGACGGCGCCTTCGTCGACGCCCACGGCACCGGCCGGATCGACGTCGTCGATCCCACCACCGGCACGACGGTCGCCGTCTCCCCGGTCTCGGACGCCACGGACGTGGACCAGGCCTTCGCCGCCGCCAAGAAGGCCTTCCGGACCTGGAGGCGCACCACCCCGAGCGAGCGCCAGCTCCTGCTGCTCCGGCTCGCGGACGCGCTCGAGGCGCACGGCGACGAGCTCGTCGCCGCCCAGCACCGCAACACCGGCCAGCCCCGCCAGATGATCGCGGACGAGGAGGTCGGCGCCGGCGCCGACAACCTGCGCTTCTTCGCCGGCGCGGCCCGGACCCTCGAGGGCAAAGCCGCGGCGGAGTACATGAGCGAGCACACCTCCTACGTGCGGCGCGAGCCCGTCGGCGTCGTGGCGCAGGTGACCCCCTGGAACTACCCGCTGCTCATGGCGATCTGGAAGCTCGGCCCCGCGCTGGCCGCCGGCAACACCGTGGTCCTCAAGCCCTCGGACACCACCCCCGAGTCCACCCTCGTGCTGGCCCGGCTCATCGACGGGATCTTCCCCGCCGGCGTGGTGAACATCCTCCTGGGGGACGGCACCACCGGCGCCCTCATGACCGCCCACCGCACGCCCTCCATGGTCTCCATCACCGGGTCCGTGCGCGCCGGGCGGGCCGTGGCCCTGGCCGCGGCGCAGAACCTCACCCGGGGCCACCTCGAGCTCGGCGGCAAGGCACCCGCCGTCGTGTTCGCGGACGCCAACCTGCCCGCCGCGGCGAAGGCCCTCGTGGAGTTCGGCACCTTCAACGCCGGCCAGGACTGCACCGCGGTGACCCGCATCCTGGTCCAGGACAGCGCCCACGACGAGTTCGTGCGGCTGCTGGCCGCGGCGGCCCGGGACATCGTGACGGGCGACCCGGACGAGTCCCGGAACTTCTACGGCCCCCTCAACAACGCCCGCCACTTCGAGGACGTCTGCCGCAAGCTCGCCGACCTCCCCGAGCACGCGACCGTGGTCACCGGCGGGAAGCCGGTCGAGGGCGCCCCCGGCTACTTCTTCGAGCCCACCGTGGTGACCGGGGTGCACCAGGACGACGCCCTCGTCCAGGAGGAGACCTTCGGCCCGGTGCTCACCGTGCAGCCCTTCGCCACGGAGGAGGAGGCGCTCGAGCTCGCCAACGACGTGGACTACGCACTGGCCTCCAGCGTGTGGACCACCGACCACGGCACGGCCATGCGGGTCTCCCGCGACCTCGAGTTCGGCTGCGTCTGGGTCAACACCCACGTCATGCTGATCTCCGAGATGCCGCACGGCGGGTTCAAGAACTCCGGCTACGGCAAGGACCTCTCCCTCTACTCGGTCGAGGAGTACACCCAGGTCAAGCACGTCATGCACGCCCTGGAGGCCTGAGCCGAGCGGCCGGGGGCGCTGCCGCCGGCCGCTCGGTCCCGGCCGGCGGATCAGTCCTGGGCCGCGGCCCGGCCCCGGGCCGCCTCCAGACGCAGCCGGAAGCCGTCCAGCATGGCGGTGAGGGCGGCGTCGAAGGCCTCGTCCGCCGCGGTGGTGGCGTCCGCCGGCCGTGCCCGCACGGCGTCGGCGAACACCGGGGCGAGGTCCGAGCGCTCCCCGGGGTCGAAGATGTCGGCGGGGGCCGTGGCGTCGTACGCGGCGCCGAAGACGAGCGACTCGACCGAGACGATCACGTCCACGATGCTGGCACGCTCCCAGCCCGCGTCCGCCAGGCCGGTGGCCACGGTCTCGTACATCTGCAGGGTGTGCGGGGAGTCGGCGACGGGCTGGACGGCCATGATCGGGATCATGGCCGTGTGCTGGGCGTAGCAGTCGCGGTAGGACCGCGCCCAGCTCTCGAGGGCCCGGTCCCACGGGGCGGTGCCGAAGGCGGAGCAGTCGATCCCCTGGTTGATCGCGTCCTGGACCCGGATCAGCACCTCGCGCTTCGACGGCGTGTGGTTGTACAGGGCCGAGGTGGAGACCTTCAGCTCGCGCGCGAGCTCGGTCATCGTCAGGTGCCGGTAGCCCCGGGTGGCCACGATCTTTATCGCCGCCTTCGTGATCCGCTCCTCGGAGAGCACCGGCTGGCTCGGGCGCCCGCGGCGGCGAGGAGGGGTTCGGGCGGGAGCCATGGGCGGGGTCCTCCTCGGGGTGGTGCTGCGGTTGCTGGTGGCGGCTCGGGGTGGTGGCCGGGCCGGGGCGGTCAGCTCGAGTCTAGGCGGCGGTCGGACGGCCGTGGCCTCCGCCGCCGCCTCCTTGACCGGGCACGGGGGCGCTCCTAGCGTGTGGACGATGACGGATGCCGACCTCCACTTCTACTTCGACCCCACCTGCCCCTTCGCCTGGCTGACCAGCAAGTGGGTCCGCACGGTGGCCGCCCGCCGGGGCCACCGGGTGGACTGGCGGTTCATCTCCCTGCGCCTGCTCAACGAGCACGTGGACTACGACGCGTGGTTCCCGCCCGAGTACGAGGCGGGCCACACGGCCGGCCTGCACCTGCTGCGGGTCGCTGCCCGGACCCGCGCCGAGCACGGGCGCGAGGCCGTGGGACAGCTCTACGCAGCCCTCGGTGCGCACACCTTCGATGCCGACCCGGTGCCCGCTCCCGACGCGCCCGGACGGGACCGCCGCGCCACGCGGGCCTTCCTCGAGCCGGTCCTCGAGGCCGCCGGTCTCCCGGCCGGGCTCGCCGGCGCCCTCGAGGACGAGTCCCTGGACGCGGTGGTCCGCGCGGAGACCGAGGAGGCCCTGCACCTGACCGGCCGGGACGTGGGAACCCCCATCATCCACTTCGGCCCGCCGGAGGGCGTGGCCTTCTTCGGTCCGGTCATCAGCCGGCTCCCGGAGGAGGACGAGGCCCTCGAGCTCTGGGACCACGTGGTGGCGCTCGCCCGCTTCCCCGGGTTCGCCGAGCTCAAGCGCAGCCTCCGGGAGCAGCCGCAGCTGCGGGGCCTCGGCGTCGCCCCGGACCGGCCGGGGACCGAGGAGGACTGGCACGCCGGGAGCCGCCGGACGAAGAAGTAGCACTTCGCCGCCAGGCGGATTTCCCGGCCGCGGGTCTTGACGGGCGGCGGTGCGCTCCCGCTTAATGAACACAGTTCATTTTAGCGTGAAGGAGAGCACAGTGACCGATCAGCGCACCCTGGGCAGCAGGACGGCGCTCGAGCGCGACGTCGTCGTCGTCGGCGCCGGCCCCGCCGGGCTGATGGCGGCCCGCAGCCTCGTGGCCGCCGGGAAGACCGTGGCGGTCCTCGAGGCCCGCGACCGCGTGGGCGGGCGCACCTGGTCGAGGACCGTGGACGGCGCGTTCCTGGAGATCGGCGGGCAGTGGATCTCGCCGGACCAGACCGAGCTGCTGGCCCTGGTCGAGGAGCTCGGCCTGGAGACGTTCCCGCGCTACCGCGAGGGCGAGTCCGTCTACATCGGTCCGGACGGGGTGCGCCGGACCTACACTGGCTCCCTCTTCCCCGCGCCGGAGCGGACCGTGGCCGAGATGGAGAAGCTCATCGGCATCCTCGACGACCTCGTCGAGCAGATCGGCGTGGAGCAGCCGTGGGCGCACCCGCTGGCCCGGGAGCTGGACACGGTCTCCTTCCACTCCTGGCTGCGGGCCCGCTCCGACGACGAGGAGGCCTGCACCAACATCGGCATGTTCATCGCCGGGGCGATGCTCACCAAGCCCTCCCATGCCTTCTCCACCCTGCAGGCCGTGCTCATGGCCGCCTCCGCCGGGTCCTTCTCGAACCTCGTGGACGAGGACTTCATCCTCGACCGGCGCGTGGTCGGGGGCATGCAGTCGGTGTCCGAGGCCATGGCCGCCCAGCTCGGTCCCGACGTCGTCTTCCTGGACACCCCGGTGCGCACCGTGCGGTGGGGCGGACCGGAGGACACCTACGCCGAGCACGTCCCCGGCACGGAGGTCACGGTCTGGTCCGACCGGCTCACCGTGCGGGCGAAGGACGTGGTCGTGGCCGTCCCGCCGAACCTCTACTCGAGGATCTCCTTCGAGCCTCCTCTGCCGCGGCTGCAGCACCAGATGCACCAGCACCAGTCGCTGGGGCTGGTGATCAAGGTGCACGCCGTCTACGAGAGCCCCTTCTGGCGGGCCAAGGGCCTGTCCGGCACGGGCTTCGGCGCCCACGAGCTGTCCCAGGAGGTCTACGACAACACCAACCACGAGGACCCCCGTGGCACCCTGGTCGGCTTCGTCTCCGACGAGAAGGCCGATGCGGTCTTCGCCCTGGGCGCCGAGGAGCGCAAGCGGGTCATCCTGGAGTCCTTCGCCCGCTACCTGGGGGAGGAGGCGCTGGAGCCGGTGGTCTACTACGAGTCCGACTTCGGGTCCGAGGAGTGGACCCGCGGCGCCTACGCCGCCAGCTACGACCTCGGCGGGCTGCACCGCTACGGCGCGCACCAGCGCACCCCCGTGGGCCCGATCCGATGGGCCTGCTCCGACCTCGCGGCCGAGGGCTACCAGCACGTCGACGGCGCCCTGCGCCAGGGCCGGCTCGCCGCGGCCGAGGTCCTCGGCGCCGGCTCGCTGACGGGCGCGCAACGATGACTCCCGCCGGGGCGCCGCGCTACGTGGTGGGCTGCAGCGGCGACCGGCGCAGCCGGGACGCCGTGCGGCTGGGCGCCGCGCTCGCCCGGGACCTGGGCGCCGAGCTCGAGCTCGTCCTGGTGCTGCGCGCGGACGACCCGTACCAGCAGGTCTATCCCCCCGTGGGGGACATCTCGGGCGTGCTCCGCCGGCAGGGGCAGCAGTGGCTGCGCGAGGCCGCCGCGCTGGTGCCGGAGGGGATCACGGCCCGCACCCACGTGCGGGAGGCGCGGTCCGCGCCGGCCGGCCTGGTCGAGGCCGCCACCGAGCTCGGAGCCTCGATGATCGTGGTCGGCGCCGGCACCGGCGGCGGCCGCTTCACCCCGGGCTCCGTGGTGAACTCGCTGCTGCACAGCTCGCCCGTGCCCGTGGCGCTCGCCCCGCGCCGGTACGCCGGGGACGAGCCGCTCACCCGCGTCTACGCTGCCGTGGGCACCCGCCCCGGGGCGCACCAGGTCGTCCGGGAGGCCGCCGAGGCGGTCGAGCGCTCCGGGCTCGAGCTGGAGCTCATCTCCTTCCTCGAGGGGGAGGCCGCGGACCCGGACGCCACCGAACAGGTCCGCCGGCGCGTCGAGGAGCACCTGGGAGCCGCTGCCGGGGAGGCCCGCCGCACCGGGCCCGTAACCGTGCGGGTCGCCTCCGGGCGCACCCTCAAGAAGGCCGCCCAGGACGTCGACTGGGCCCCCGGCGGCCTCCTGCTCATCGGCTCGTCCCGCCTGGCCCAGGGGCGGCAGACGTTCCTGGGCACCACCGCAGCACGGCTGCTCAAGCACGTCCCGGTTCCGATGGTCGTGGTCCCGCGGCCCGCCCCGGACCCCGCCCACGCCCGGACCGAGAAGGAGACCGCGTCATGAGCACCGCACCGCTCGTCGAGCAGCAGAGCACGCGTCACGAGAAGGGACTCAGCAAGGGCTCGGTGGGCCTGCTGGGCTCCGTGGTCATCGGCGTGTCCACCATCGCGCCCGCCTACACGCTCTCCGGAGCCCTCGGGCCCACCGCCGCCGCGGTGGGGACCCACCTCCCGGCCATCCTGCTGGTCGGCTTCGTCCCCATGCTGCTCGTGGCCATGGGGTACCGGCAGCTCAACCGGGCCATGCCCGACTCCGGCACCACGTTCACCTGGGTCTCGAAGGCCTTCGGCCCGTGGATCGGGTGGATGGGCAGCTGGGGACTGCTCGCCGCCACCATCCTGGTGCTCTCCAACCTGGCCGGCATCGCCGTGGACTTCTTCTACCTCGCCCTCGCCCAGATCACCGGCAACGACGCCCTCGCGGAGCTGACCCGCAACGTGCCCGTCAACGTGGCCACCTGCCTGGCGTTCGTGGCGCTCGCGGCCTGGGTCTCCTACCGCGGCATGGAGGCCACCAAGGTGGTGCAGTACGTCCTGGTCGTCTTCCAGCTCGTCGTGCTGCTGTGGTTCGCCGCCGCGGCCTTCGGCCACGTGGGCGGCGGCACGGCCTTCGAGGGCCTGACCGTGCGCGCCGAGTGGTTCAACCCCTTCGGCGTGGAGACCTTCTCCGCGTTCGCCGCCGGGGTCTCCCTGTCCGTGTTCATCTACTGGGGCTGGGACGTGGTGCTGACCCTCAACGAGGAGAGCAAGGAGTCCGCCAACGGGCCCGGCCGCTCGGCCATCGCGACCATCCTCGTCATCGTCGCCCTGTACATGACGGTCTCGCTCGCGGTGCTGGCCTACTCCGGCGTGGGCGGTGCCGAGCTCGGCCTGGGCAACGCGGAGATCCAGGAGAACGTCTTCGCGGCGCTCGCCGGTCCGGTGATGGGCCCCTTCGCGATCCTCATGTCCCTGGCGGTGCTGTCCTCCTCCGCCGCGTCGCTGCAGTCCACGATGATCTCCCCGGCGCGCACCATGCTCGCGATGGGCCACTACGGGGCGCTGCCGGCGAAGTACGCCCGGATCACCTCGCGCTTCCAGTCCCCGGGCTACGCCACGATCGCGGCGGCCGTCATCGCCTCGGTGTTCTACGCGGTGATGCGCGTGGTCTCCGAGAACGTCCTGTGGGACACCATCACCACCCTGGGCATGATGGTCTGCTTCTACTACGGCGTCACCGCCCTGGCCTGCGTGTGGTACTTCCGCCGCGAGGCCTTCCGCACCGCCACGGGGTTCCTGACGAAGTTCCTGGCGCCGCTGCTCGGCGGGATCCTGCTGCTGGTCTTCTTCGTCCAGACCTCCTACGACTCCATGGACCCGGAGTACGGCTCCGGCTCGGCGATCGGCGGGGTCGGGCTCGTCTTCGTCCTCGGCGTGGGCATGCTCCTGCTCGGGGTCGCCGTGATGCTCGTCCAGTACCGGCGCAACCCCTCCTTCTTCCGCGAGCGCTTCGAGACCACCGAGCTGCCGGTCCTGGACTGAGGAGCGGACGGCCGGACCGGGGAGGACGGGCCGGTGGCCGGGGCAGGTGCCCCGG
>NZ_JBHVDI010000177.1:0-6946 GCF_042802875.1 Kocuria sp. NPDC057446
GACACCGACACCACCCGCCTCACGCACACCGGCTCGCCCATCGGATCGCCCGCCTACATGGCCCCCGAGCAGGCGATGGGCGGCGCGGTCGGCCCGTACACCGATCTGTACGCGCTCGGGGTGCTGCTGCACGAACTCCTCAGCGGGGACGTGCCGTTCTCGGGATCGACCGCCCTCGGCGTGCTGCACCGCCACCTCTACGAGCCGCCCCTGCCGGTCCGCCGGCTGCGCCCCGAGGTGCCTTGGCGGACGGAGGCGAGGGCACGGTCGACGCCGCGGCGGCGGCCGGGGCGCGCCTGCGCCGCACCCTGGTCCGGGGCGCCGTGGAGGGCCGGGTGCGGGCGCGCTGGGCGGTGCTCACGGCACCCTCCGGCGCCACCACCGCGGTGCTCGAGTCCGCCCAGGCGAGCGGGCTGGACCAGGTGCGCCCGAGTCCCGCGACGGCCCGTGCCGCGCACAGCTACGGCTGCGGGCAGCTGATCCGGTCGGCGCTGGACGCCGGGGCGACCGACGTCGTCGTCGGCCTCGGCGGCTCGGCCATGACTGACGGGGGCTCGGGCGCCCTGCGGGCGCTCGGCCTCGAGGTCCTCGACGACCACGGCGCGCCCGTGCCCCTGGGCGGGGAGGGGCTGCTGTCCGCCGCCCGCCTGGACGCCACCGCCCTGGACCCGCGCCTGCGCTCGGTGCGGCTGCGGCTGGCCGTGGACGTGCAGAACCCGCTGCACGGCCCGGACGGGGCCGCGCACGTCTTCGCCGCGCAGAAGGGCGCGGACCGCGCGGCCCGGTGCGAGCTGGACGCCGCGCTCCGGCGCTGGGCCGGCCTGCTGGCCGGTCTCGAGGGCGCCCGTCCCTTCCTGCTCCCGGGCGCCGGCGCCGCCGGCGGCTTCCCGTCCGGCTTCCTGGCCCTGACCCCGGCGACCCTCGAGCGCGGCTTCGACCTCGTGTCCTCCCTCGTGGGGCTCGAGGAGCAGCTCGAGGGAGCGGACCTGCTCGTCGTCGGCGAGGGGTCGCTGGACGAACAGTCGACGCAGGGCAAGGCGCCGCTCGCGGCGGCCGCGCTCGCCGCGGCGAGGGGCGTGCCCGTCGTGGCCGTGGCGGGGCAGCTGGCCCTGTCCGCGGAGCAGCTGCGCGGTGCGGGGGTCCTGGCGGCCGCCTCGCTCGTGGGCGTGGCGCCTTCCGTCCGGGCCGCCCAGGAGGAGCCGGAGCGCTACGGCCCGCCGGCGACCCAGGAGGCGCTGCGCCTCCTGGCCGGGGCGCTGTCCGGCGCGCCGGACTGAGCCGCCCGCCCGGGACGGAATCCATCGTAGATTTGTGGTTGACGTCACAGTGACCGGCCACTAGCCTGGACGCAACGCCGAACCGGAAAACGCTTTCCCACCCGTTCTGAGGAGATACCGATGACACCGAGCCACGCCGACGCCGCACCGCACCGGGGTACCCGGTCGCGGATGGCCCGAGAGCTGGTCCCGGCGTGAGCGCCGTGGAGGAGATCACCCGGAAGGGCCTGCCCGGAGAGCGGGCCGCGAACCGGGGCGCCGGCCGGAAGCCGCGGGCCGATCGGCGGGACAACAAGGCGGCGGCGGTCTTCCTGGCGCCGTGGATCGTGGGACTGGTGGTCATCACCCTCGGCCCCATGCTGATGTCCCTCTACCTCTCGTTCACCGACTACAACCTCATGCGGGCGCCGGACTGGATCGGGACGGAGAACTTCACCCGGATGCTGGCGGACGAGCGGCTGCACAACTCGCTGCAGGTGACCTTCACCTACGTGTTCGTGGGCGTCCCGCTGCAGCTGATCCTGGCCCTGGCGATCGCCATGGTCCTGGACCGGGGCCTGCGCGGCCTCGCGTTCTACCGCTCGGTCTTCTACCTGCCGTCCCTGCTGGGCGCGTCCGTGGCCATCGCCATCCTCTGGAAGCAGCTCTTCGGCACCACGGGGCTGGTCAACCAGGTCCTGGCCCTCGTGGGCATCGAGGGCATCGGCTGGATCTCCGACCCCCGGACCGCGCTCGGCAGCATCATCCTGCTGCACGTGTGGACCTTCGGCGCGCCGATGATCATCTTCCTCGCCGGCCTGCGCCAGATCCCCACCATGTACTACGAGGCGGCCTCCATCGACGGCGCCGGCCGGATCACGCAGTTCTTCCGGATCACGCTGCCGCTGCTGAGCCCCATCATCTTCTTCAACCTGGTGCTCCAGATCATCCAGGCGTTCCAGTCCTTCACGCAGGCGTTCATCGTCTCCGGCGGGCGCGGAGGCCCGTCCGACTCGACGATGTTCTTCACGCTGTACCTCTACCAGACCGGCTTCGGCCGGTTCGACATGGGCTACGCCGCGGCCATGGCCTGGTTGCTGCTCGTCATCATCGGGGCGTTCACCGCCCTCAACTTCATCGCGTCTAAGTATTGGGTGTTCTACGATGACTAATCCGACAATCGCCGACAGTCCCGTCCGGACGGCCGACCAGGACCTCGTCCCGGCGCAGAACGAGGGCTCGCAGAGCGCCCCGGCGCCGAGGCCCCGCGGTCCCGGGGCCCGGGGGCGGATCCGCTCCCTGCTCAAGCACCTCGCGCTGATCCTCACCGGCGGCGTGATGATCTACCCGCTGCTGTGGATGCTGGCCAGCTCGCTGCGCCCCAACGACATCATCTTCCGCGAGCCGGGCATCCTGCTCGAGACCTTCGAGAGCGCGAACTACACGGACGGGTGGAACGCCCTGTCCAGCCCGTTCAGCGTGTACCTGTTCAACTCCGCGGTGGTGGTGCTCGGGTGCATCGTGGGCAACCTCGTCTCCTGCTCCATGGCGGCCTACGCGTTCGCCCGGCTGGAGTTCCGCTTCAAGAAGCCGGCCTTCGCCCTCATGCTCCTGACGATCATGCTGCCGTTCCACGTGGTGATCGTGCCGCAGTACATCATGTTCTCCCAGATCGGGTGGGTGAACACCTTCTGGCCCCTCATCGTGCCGAAGCTGCTCGCCACCGACGCGTTCTTCGTGTTCCTGATGGTGCAGTTCATCCGCGGCATCCCCAAGGACATGGACGAGGCGGCGCGGATCGACGGCGCCGGGCACCCCCGGATCTTCGGGCAGATCATCCTGCCGATGATGGTCCCGGCCCTGGCCACCACCACGATCTTCACGTTCATCTGGACGTGGAACGACTTCTTCAGCGCCCTCATCTACCTGACCGACCCGAACATGTTCACCGTCCCGGTGGCCCTGCGGGCCTTCGTGGACGCCACGGGGGAGTCCTCGTGGGGATCCCTGTTCGCGATGTCGATCGTGTCCCTGCTGCCGGTGTTCATCGCCTTCCTCGTGGGACAGAAGTTCCTCGTCAAGGGCATCGCCACCACGGGCATCAAGTAACGGGCGACGGGCCCGGACGCCCACGGCCCGGAGCCCGCCCCACCTCCCGCACACCCCTCCAGAACCAGGAGCCATCGATGAACAGCGCAGAGCACAGCGGCACGGACGGCACGGCACCCCCGGGCCGGCGGACCCGCTACGTCCTGGTCGGCACCGGCAACCGGTGCGAGATGTACCTCCGCTCCCTGCTGGACGACCACGCCGACGTCGCCGAGCTGGTGGCGGTGGGCGACACCAACCCCGGGCGGGCCGAGCACTACCGCCGGCTGGCCGAGGAGACCTCGGGCACCCGGATCGGCGTCCTCGACCCGGCGGAGCTCTCCCGGACCGTCCGGGAGCAGGGGATCGACCGCGTCATCATCACCACCCCCGACGCCACCCACGCCGACTACATCTGCGAGACGCTGCGCGCCGGGGCCGACGCCGTCGTCGAGAAGCCCCTGACCGTGGACGCGGAGGCCTGCCGCCGGATCGGCGCGGCCGTCGAGGAGACCGGCCGCCAGGTGGTGGTGACCTTCAACTACCGGTACTCCCCGCGCAACACCGCGCTCAAGGACGTGATCAGCTCCGGACGGATCGGCACGGTCACCTCCGTGGACTTCAGCTGGATGCTGGACACCGTGCACGGCGCCGACTACTTCCGCCGCTGGCACCGGCAGAAGGAGAACTCCGGCGGGCTGCTGGTGCACAAGTCCTCGCACCACTTCGACCTGGTCAACTGGTGGCTGGACGACGCCCCGGAGCGGGTCTTCGCCTCGGGTGGGCTGCGGTTCTACGGCCGGGCGAACGCCGAGGCCCGGACCAGCGCGGGCGCCCCGGCGCCGGACGTCGAGGGCGGCGACCCGTTCGCCCTGGACCTGCGCACCGACGAGCGACTGAGCAGGCTCTACCTCGACCACCAGCACCACGACGGGTACCGCCGGGACCAGGACGTGTTCTCCGACGGGATCGACATCGAGGACAACCTCGCGCTCGTGGTCGACTACGCGCGGGGCGCCACCCTCTCCTACTCCCTCAACGCGCACTCCCCGTGGGAGGGGTACCGGGTGGCCGTCAACGGCACGGAGGGCCGGGCCGAGCTGGAGGTCGTCGAGCGCGCGGCCGTGCTGCCCGCGAGCGGCGGCTCCCCGGTGGACCCCTCGGTCACGGTCGGCCCCCACCGGGGCGGGGCCCGCAGCCGCGGCGAGCGGCTGACCGTCCAGCGGCACTGGGACGCCGCGGAGGAGGTCGTCATCAGCAACGGCGCCGGCAGTCACGGCGGCGGTGACCGGCTGCTGCTGGCGGACGTCTTCCGGGGCCCCGGCGAGGACCCGTACGGCCGGCCCTCCGGCTACCGGGACGGCGTGGCCGCCGTGGCCGTGGGCATCGCCGGCAACCGGTCCCTCGAGACCGGGCTGCCCGTCCGGATCGCCGAGCTGGAGCTGGGCGCGGCGGCCGGGGCGCGGCGCAGCGAGGTCCCGGCGTGAGCCGCGTGCTCGTCACCGGCGGCGCGGGCCGGCTCGGCCGCAGCGTGGTCGCCGGGCTGGCGGAGGCCGGCTACGACGTCGTCAGCGTCGACCGGTCCCTGCCCTCCGCCCCCGAGTCCGCCGGCTCCACCGGTCGTCGTCCCGCCGTGGAGCACCGCAGCGCGGACCTCACCGACCCGGACGCCGTGCACGCGCTGATGCGCAGCACCCGCCCGGACGCCGTGATCAACCTGGCGGCCATCGCCGTCCCGTTCAGCGCCCCCGAGCACGTCATCCTGCGCACCAACGCGGTGATCGCGCACAACGTGGCCGGCGCGGCCACCGAGGCCGGGGCCCGGCGGATCGTGATGGCCAGCAGCCCCACGGTGCTGGGCTACGGCTCCCCGGCGGGCTGGCTGCCGCCGGCGTTCCCGCTGACCGAGGAGACCCCGCCCCGGCCCTGGCACGCCTACGGGCTGTCCAAGCACGTGGCCGAGCAGGTCGCACAGATGTTCGCCGCGGCCCGGGGCGAGGCCGTGCGCTACGCGTCTTTCCGCCCCTGCTACGTGATCGCCCCCGAGGAGTGGGCGGGCGCCCCGACCCAGCAGGGCCACACGGTGCGGGAGCGGCTCGACGACCCCGCGCTCGCGGCGCCGGCGCTGTTCAACTACGTGGACGCCCGCGACGTCACCTCCTTCCTGGAGGCGCTGCTCGAGGGGATGGGCGCGATCCGCAACGGCGACACGTTCTTCGTGGGCGCCGCCGACGCCCTGGCCCGCCGCCCGCTCGCGGAGCTCGTCCCCGAGTTCGTCCCGGGCAGCGAGCGGCTCGCGGCGGGGCTGACCGGCACGGCCCCCGCCTTCAGCATCGACAAGGCCCGCCGGGTCCTGGGCTGGGAGCCGGCGCGCAGCTGGCGCACCGAGCTGCAGGAGGACCCCGTGGCCGCCGCGTCCGGACAGCCCGCGGGCGCCGGCCGGCACGGGAGGGACACCGCATGAGCATCGCCGCCCTGCACACGGAGCTGATCACGGCCCGGCTGCTGCGCAGCTGGGGCCCGGAGGCGCCGCGGAACCACCTCGTCGCGGTCACGGTCGTGGCCGACGACGGCGCGACCGGCACCGGCTTCGCCTGGACCCCGACCATCGGGGCGAGGGCCGTCCAGGCCATCCTCGACGACGACCTGACGGGCTTCCTGCGCGGACGCTCCGAGAACCCCGAGGCGGTGTGGGACGACGCCTGGAAGCACCTGCACGAGGGAGGCGCCGGGCTGACCGGCGTGGCGCTCGCGGGCGTGGACCTGGCGCTGTGGGACCTCCGGGCGCGGCGGTCCGGGGTCTCGATCACCTCGCTGCTGGGCCGGCGGCAGGAGAGCGTGGCCGTCTACGGCTCCGGCGTGAACCTGCACTACACCCTGGAGGAGCTCCAGGAGCAGGTGCGCCGGTGGGTCGCCGCGGGCTTCGGGGCGGTCAAGATCAAGGTGGGCCGGCCGGAGCTGCGCGAGGACGTGGCGCGGGTGGCCGCCGTCCGCGAGCTGCTCGGACCGGACCGCGGGCTCATGATCGACGCCAACCAGCGGTGGGACCTGCCCACGGCCCGCCGGGCGCTGGACGCCCTGGCCGAGTTCGGGCCGTCCTGGCTCGAGGAGCCGCTGCGCGCGGACGACCTCGAGGGCTACCGGCAGCTGCGCCGGTTCAGCCGGGTGCCCATCGCGCTGGGGGAGAATCTGCACACCGTCTACCGCTTCCGGGACTTCATCGCGGCCGGCGCCGTGGACGTCGTCCAGCCGAACATCGTCCGGGTGGGCGGCATCACCCCGTTCCGGCGGATCGTGGAGCTGGCGCGCACGCACAGCGTGGGGATCGCCCCGCACCTGCTGCCCGACCTCTCCGGGCAGCTGGCCCTGACCCTCGCCGAGCCCACCCTCGTGGAGGTCGTGGAGGACGCCGGGTTCGCCGACCTCGGCATCCTCGACGGTCCGTCCCCGGTGGTGGTGACGGGCTCGCGGCTGGAGACCCGGGACCTGCCCGGCCTCGGCCTGTCGCTGCGCCAGCAGCAGCTGCCCGCCCTGGCCGGTGCGCGTGCCTGAGCGCTGACCCCCGAGCCCGGGCAGCCGGAAGGCCCGCACCCCCGGGGGGC
>NZ_JBHVDI010000178.1:0-6891 GCF_042802875.1 Kocuria sp. NPDC057446
CCCGCACCCCGGACGGGGGCGGGCCGCTGCCGTGCGCGCCGCGAGCGGCGTCAGCGCAGCTGCTGCACCACGAACCAGATCACGGGTCCGGCGACCAGCAGCAGCAGCGCCCACCGGCGCAGCCGCACCTCGAACGTCGCCGGGTTCAGCCGCCGTCCCTCCTTCGGCCGGGACGCGGCGATCTCGTCCTTGAGGGGCTGCGAGGAGGACTCCTGCGGGTCCTCGGGACCGCTGCCGGTGCGGGACACCGAGGTCACCGCCACTTCGTCGTCATGATCAGCCCCACCATCATCAGGGCCAGGCCCACCCCGATGTTCCACGTGCCGATCCCCGGCACGGGGTAGGTGCCCTGGAACAGGTAGTAGACGATGAGCCACAGCAGCCCGACCACCAGCAGGCCCAGCATGATGGCCTTGTACCAGGTGGGCGTGGGGGCGTGCGTCTCCGGGGAGCCGTGCCGGGAGCGCTCGGTGAGCTCCTGCGCCACCGCGTTCGCCGCGGCCTCCGGGTCGAAGGCGGTGGAGCCGCCGGGCAGCCCCTCCGCCGCCAGCCGCGCCAGTTCCGCGTCGACGGGCGGGGCGGCGGCCGGTGCCGGCCGGCCGGAGCCGCTCGGGCGGCGGGCCGGCTTCTTGCGGCGATTCTTCGACTCGGGCACTGATCCTCCTGGTCACCAAGCGGGCCGTCTGCACGGCGGGGGTCCGGTCCACCAGTCTAGCGGCCCGGTGCGGGCCTTCCCGCGGACGCGTAAGCTGGACGGGCGCACGCGCCGAGAGGCACCCCACTCCCAGGAGAACCTGTGACCGTCAAGATCCTCGTCGTGGACAACTACGACAGCTTCGTCTACACCCTCGTCGGCTACCTCGAGCAGCTCGGTGCCGAGACCACGGTCATCCGCAACGACGACCTCGACGAGGCCGCCGCGTGCGCGCTCGCCGACGGGCACCAGGGCGTTCTGCTCTCGCCCGGGCCGGGCGCCCCCGCCGACGCGGGGGTGTGCACCGCGCTGATCCGCCACGCCGAGCAGACGCAGCAGCCGCTGCTCGGCGTCTGCCTCGGCCACCAGGCCCTCGCCGAGGCGTACGGAGGCACCGTCACCCACGCCGAGGAGCTCATGCACGGGAAGACCTCGCAGGTGGAGCACAACGGCACGAGCGTGTTCGGGTCGGTGCCCAGCCCGTTCACGGCGACCCGCTACCACTCGCTCGCCGTGGTGGACCGGTCCGTGCCCGACGTCCTCGAGGTCACCGCGCGCACTCCGAACGGGGTGATCATGGGGCTGCGGCACAAGAGCGCCCCGCTGCACGGGCTGCAGTTCCACCCCGAGTCGGTCCTCACCGAGGGCGGCTACCTCATGCTCGGCAACTGGCTCGAGCTCGTGGGCCTCAAGGGAGCGGCGCGCGCCGCGGCGTCGCTGTCCCCGCTGATCACCGCCTGATCGCGGGCCGGCCCCGGGTCACCCGTCCTCGCGGGCCCGCTCACCGGCCCGCTCCGCGGCCTCCCGGGCACGCTCGTCCGCCCGTTCCTCGGCCTCGCGGGCACGCTCGTCGGCGCGCTCCTCGGCCTCGGCCCGGTCCTCCTCCTCGTTCCCGCCGTCCGGCTCCTCGCCGGTCTCCCCGGCGGGCTCCTCCGTGGGCCCGGCCGTCTCCCCGGCGTCCTCCTCCGGCTCCGCCGTCTCCTCCGGGGACGGCGACGGGCGGGGTGCGGGGAGCGGCTCCGGGGCCGGCTCGGGCTCCGGGGCCACGGCCACCGTGAGCGTGACCGTCGAGCCCTGCGGGGCGGTCTCGCCGGCACCGACGCTCTGGTCCACGACCTGCCCGGCCGGCACCCCGGCCCGGGGGGTGGTGACGACCTCGGCCGAGAGCCGGACCCCGTCCGCGCCGAGCGCGGCGACCGCCTCCTGCCGGCTCAGACCCACGAGCTGGGGCACGGTCACCCGTCCCGTGGACAGCACGAGCCGGACCTCCGAGCCGCTCGGCACGGTGGTCCCGCCCGGCGGATCGGTGGCGACCAGCATTCCCTCGGGCACCCACGAGCTGTTCGCCGTGCGGGTGGCCCCTGGCTCGAGCCCGGCCGCCTCCAGGGCGTCCCGCGCGTCCTCCTCGGAGCGGCCCGCGAGGTCTCCGGGGACCTCCACCTCGGAGGGACCCCGCGAGACGTCGAGGACCACGGTGGAGCCCGCCTCGACCTGCGTGTCGGCCGCGGGGTCGGTGCCCACGACGTCGCCCTCGGGCACCTCGTCGTCGTAGACCTCCTCGCGCTGCGGCACGAGGTCCGCGTTGCGCAGCACGGTCTCGGCGACCGACGCGTCCATCCCCGCCACGTACGGGACGGCGACCAGCGCCGGTCCGCCGCGCTGGTCCTGGACCCACTGGAGGGCCACGAGCCCCAGGACCGCGAGCACGGCCAGGGCGAGCAGCGCGAGCACCGCCGCGCGCACCGGGTGCCGCCGGCGGCGCCCCGCGGGGATCGAGCCGCTCTCCGCGGCGGCGGCCGGTGCCGCGGCGACCGCGGTCCCCGCCGCCGGGACCTGAGCCGCAGCAGGCACGGGCACGGGCGGGAGGGTCTTCGTGTCCTCGTCGCGCGGCCGCACCGCGTGCAGGGGCTGGGTGGCGTCCAGGTCCGCCGGCACGTCGGGGCGCAGCTCGCGCAGCGCCCGGCGCATCTGCCCGGCGTCCTGGAAGCGGGCGGCCCGGTCCTTGGCCAGGGCCTTGGCCAGGAAGTCGTCGACGCGCCCGCCCAGCCGGGGGTCCAGCTCGGAGGGCGGCGGGGGACGGTCCCGGACGTGCTGGGCCGCGATGTCCACCGAGGAGCCGCCCACGAAGGGCGCCCGTCCCGTGAGCATCTCGAAGAGCACGCACGCGGCGGAGTAGAGGTCGGAGCGGGCGTCCACGGACTCGCCCCGGGCCTGCTCCGGGGACAGGTACTGCGCGGTGCCGAGGACGGCCTGGGCCTGCGTCAGCGCCGGCGAGGTGTCCTCCACGGCCCGGGCGATGCCGAAGTCCATGACCTTGATCTGCCGCTCCGGGGTCACGATCACGTTGGCGGGCTTGATGTCCCGGTGGACGATGCCCGCCCGGTGGCTGTACTCCAGGGCGTCGAGGATGCCCAGGGTGACGTCCACGGCCTCCTGCGGTGTCACGGCGTTCTCGTGGATCAGCTCGCGCAGGGTCCGCCCGGGCACGTACTCCATCACGATGTACGGCCGGTCCACGCCCTCGTCGGTCGCCGCGAGGATCTCTCCGGTGTCGTAGACCGAGACGATCGAGTGGTGGTTCAGGGCCGCGACGGACTGCGCCTCGCGCTTGAACCGTTCGTGGAAGGTGCCGTCCCGGGCCAGCTCCGGGCGCAGCACCTTGATGGCCACCCGCCGGCCCAGCCGCAGGTCCCGGCCGAGGTGGACCGTCGCCATCCCGCCGCGGCCGATGGTCTCGCCCACCTCGTAGCGGTCGTTGATCAGGGAGGGGACGGGGTTCCGGCCCGGCACGGCTCAGTCCTCCTGGCCGGGCCCGGTCGGTGTCGCGGCGGGCGAGGGCGATCCGGTGGCGGGGGCGGAGTCGGTCTCGGGCGCCGCGGCGACCCACATCTCGATGGTGTCGCCGGGGCGCACGGTGGAGCCGCCCAGCGGCTGGGTGCGCAGCACGGTCCCGGGCTCGGCGTCCTCCGTGGTCTCGTCGTAGCGGATGATGTTCACGCCCAGGAGCCGGATCTCGTCGATCAGCGGGTCGGCGTCCCGGCCGACCATCCCGGAGGGGAGCTCCACGGTGTCCGGGCCCGTCGAGAAGACCACCGTGATGGTGGTGCTCCGGGCCACCTGGCCCACGGGGTTCAGGGACAGGACGGTGTTCTCCTCCTCGTCCGCGGTGCGACCCTCCCGCTCCACGGGGAAGCCCAGGTCGGAGAGCTCCTGCACCACCTCGTCCACCGGCCGGCCCTCGTAGCGGGCGGCGAGGACCTCGACGGTGTCCGCGCCGGGCTGCTCCGCCGCCGGGGGCGTCGGCTCGCCGGCCACCGTCGAGGTGGAGACGGTGCCCGTGGGGGAGGGCTCCTGGCTCACGGGCGCCGGCTCGCGCAGCAGGAAGAACCACAGCAGCCCCGCCACGAGGAGCAGCACCAGGAGCACCGGCAGCAGCCAGGCCCACACCGAGCGGCGCTCCCGGCGCTCCTCGGGACGGACCGGACCGGTGCCGGGGTCGTCCCCGGGACCCTCCGGGCCGTCGACGACGTCCAGCTCGGCGGTGATGGGCCGGGGTTCTCCGGCGGCCCCGGCGGCGGCGGCACCGGTCGCCGCGGCGGCCGCGGTGCGGTCCCGGTCCAGCACCTGCGTCGGCTCGTCGCGCACGGGCTCGAACGCCTGGGTGGCGTCGTCGTCGGGCAGGTCGAGGAAGGGGCGCATCCCAGGGACGGCCGCGACCGCCGCGTCCTCGTCCCCGCGGCGGATGGCGTCCACGGCGGTGGCCAGGGCGCCGGCCGTGGCCGGGCGGTCCTTGGGGTCCTTCGCCAGCATCGACATCAGCAGAGCCCGCACGGTCTCGGGCACGCTGTCCTTCAGCGGCGGCGGCGGGTCGTTGACCTGCGCGAGGGCGATCGCGATCTGCGACTCCCCGGTGAACGGGCGGCGGCCGGCCAGGCACTCGTAGCCGATGATGCCCAGCGAGTAGATGTCCGAGGACCCCGTGGCGGTCTGCCCCGTGGCCTGCTCCGGGGCGAGGTACTGGGCGGTGCCCATGACCTGCCCGGTGGCCGTGAGCGGCACCTGGTCCGCGAGGCGGGCGATGCCGAAGTCCGTGACCTTCACCCGGTTGTCCGGGGTGATGATGAGGTTGCCGGGCTTCACGTCGCGGTGCACCAGGCCCTGGGCGTGCGCGGCGGCCAGCGCCCGGGCCGTCTGCCCGATGTAGTTGAGCACGGTGTCCGGGGCGAGCGTCTTCTGCCGCTCGATGATGTTGGACAGCGGCTCGCCCGGGACCAGCTCCATCACGAGGAAGGCGGAGCCCTCCTCCTCGCCGTAGTCGAAGACGTTGGCGACACCGGGGTGGTTCAGGAGCGCGGTGTGCCGGGCCTCCGCCCGGAAGCGCTGCAGGAAGTTCGGGTCCCCGGTGTACTCCTCCTTGAGGATCTTCACGGCCACGATCCGGCCCAGGACCCGGTCCTTGGCCTTCCACACCTCGCCCATGCCGCCGATCGCGATCCGATCGGTCAGCGCGTAGCGGCCGCCCAGGACGGTGCTCGACGATGGTCTCACTTGTTCAACACCGCCTCGAAGAGTCGCTTGGCACCCGGACTGGTCAGCGAGGCGCCCGTCGCCACGTCCACGTCCTCGAAGACGACGGCGAGGGCCACCTGGGGGTCGTCGGCCGGGGCGAAGCCCGTGAACCAGGCGTCGTTGAGTCCCTCGTCCGAGCCGATCTCGGCGGTGCCCGTCTTCCCGGCGACCTCGACCCCGGGCACGGCGGCGCCACGGGCGATGCCGTCCTGGACGACCTGGACCATGAGGTCCGAGACGGTCCGTGCGACGTCCGCGCTCGTGGAGCGGCGCAGCTGCTCCGGGTTGAGCTCCTCGATGACGGACAGGTCCGCGGAGCGCACGGTGCGCACGAGCTGGGGCTTCATCTGCACGCCGTTGTTGGCGATCGTGGCGCTCATCATGGCCACCTGCAGGGGTGTGGTGCGCACGTCGTACTGGCCGATCGAGGACAGCGCGAGCTGGGCCTCGTTGAGCTCCTCGGGGAACACCGACGGGGTCACCTGGAGCGGCACCGAGAGGGGCTCCCCGTAGCCGAAGTTCCGGGCGGTCTCCCGGATGGCGTCCTCCCCGAGGTCCAGGGCGATGGAGGCGAAGGGCGTGTTGCAGGACTGCTCGAGCGCGAACTCCAGGTCCGCCTCCGTGCGGGCGGTGCACCCGCCGCCCACGTAGTTGGGCAGGGTCACGTCGGTGGCGGGCAGGGGCAGCTCCTGGGGGTTCGGGATCAGCGTCTCCGTGGTGTAGTCCCCGGACTCGAGGGCGGCCACGGTGTCGATGATCTTGAACGTCGAGGCGGGGGCGTAGAGGTCACCGGCGACGGCCCGGTTCACGAGGGGCTCGTCGGGGTCCGCGTTGAGCCGCTCCGCGGCGGCGATCACGGAGCCCGAGTCGTGCGAGGCCAGCTCGTTGGGGTCGTAGCCGGGGCTCGAGACCATGGCGAGGATCGCGCCCGTCTGCGGGTCGAGCGCCACGACCGAGCCCTTCCGCCCCTCGAGCAGGTCGGCGGCGGTCTGCTGCAGCACCGGGTCGATGGTGAGCTCCACCGACGCGCCCGTGGGCTGGTTGCCGGAGAACATCGAGACCACCCGGTCGTAGAACTGCTCGTCGGAAGCGCCGGAGAGCTCCTCCCCGAGGGCCGCCTCGAGACCCGTGGCCCCGTAGACGAGGGAGAAGTAGCCGGTCAGGTGCCCGTAGACCAGCGGATCGGAGTAGACGCGCTGGTACTCGAAGTCGTCCTCCGAGGGCACCGAGGACGCCTTCGGGTCCCCGTCCACGAGGATCGCCCCGCGGTCCGCGCCGAACTGGTCGTAGAGGCTGCGGTTGTTCCACGGGTGCGCCTCCAGCGTGCGCGCCGCGACGAACTGCACGTAGGTCAGCGCGAGGAGCAGCACGGTGAAGATCGCCACGCCGGCCACCCAGGTGTGTCGGATCGCCCGGTTCACGATGCTCCTCCGTTCTCGGTGCTCCGGGACCCGCCGGGGCCCCTGCGGTCCTTGTCGGTGAGGCGGGACATCGCCTCGGTGGGGGTGCCGCCGTGGTGGTCCGCGTCCTCGGCGTCCCGGTGGCCGCCGGGACCGGCGGCGGCGATCGGCTCGGTGGCGGCGGTGTCGGCGGGCACCTCCGGACCGCGGGCCGTGTCGGGGGAGGGC
>NZ_JBHVDI010000179.1:0-6827 GCF_042802875.1 Kocuria sp. NPDC057446
GCCCCCACCTCTCCCGGTGGGGGCCGTCGTCGTGCCCGGGGACGGATCAGTCGTCGATCGGCGAGAGGTCCCTGACCGCAGGCCCCTCGAGCAGGGCGCCGTCGGCGGCGAACCGGGAGCCGTGCAGGGGGCAGTCCCACGAGCGCTCGGCGTCGTTCCAGCGCAGCACGCCGCCGAGGTGGGTGCAGACGCCCGAGACCTTGCACGTGGTGCCGTCCACGGTGGACACGGCCACCGGTCGGCCGCGCTCGCGCCCGACGACGCCCTGCCCCTCGGCGGGCGCCCCGCCGGGCAGCTCCTGGAGCTCGGCCTTGAGCCAGTCCTTGGGCGCGTTGAGGCCCACGCCCGCGTTGACCCGCAGGGCCGTGAGGATGTCCGACGGCGAGGTCACGCGCCGGCCCAGCGTCTCGGCCCACGGCACGCTGCCACCGGTGATCTCGGCGTGCAGCGCGATCGCGGCGGCAACGGCGTTGCTCATCCCCCACTTGTTGTACCCGGTGGCGAGGTAGATGTTCCCGCCGCCGCGGGGCAGGGCGCCGATGAAGGGGATCAGGTTGACCGACTGGTAGTCCTGCGCCGCCCACGCGTGGGTGCGCTCGGCGCCGGGGAACCAGCGCTGCGTCCAGGACTCGAGGTCGTCCACGGCGGCCTGCGGGGAGGCGGAGCGTCCCACCACGTGGTCGTTGCCGCCCACCAGGAGCAGCTCCTCCCCGTCGACCGGCACGGTGCGCAGCGTGCGGCCGGGGCTGTCCGCGGTGATGTACATCCCCTGCGGGATGGACCCCGGTGCCCCCGGGACCCGGTAGGTCAGCGCGTAGGAGCGGTTCGGGGAGAGCTTCGCGAAGTACCCGCCGCGGTCCAGGACCGGGGTGCCCGTGGCGAGCACGAGCCGGTCGGCGTGCACCGGCCCCTGCGAGGTCCGCACCGTGAGGGGCGAGCGGACGCCGGCCCCGGTGATCCGGACGCCCTCCACCAGCGTGCCGCCGCGCTCCTTGAGCTCGGCGACGAGGGCGCCGAGCACCTCCATGGGGTGGAACTGGACCTGGTCCGGCATCGTGATGGCGCCGGAGACCTTGTAGGGGAGGCCGGTGTCGCGGGTCCAGTTCATGGGCAGACCGGCGATGCGGGCGGCCTCGAGCTCCTTGCGCAGGCTCGCGGCGCCCTTCGACGTCGTGGCGTAGGTGTAGGCGTCGCGGCGCTGGAACGGGACGCCGCGCTCCTCGAGGAACCGGACCAGCCACTCCATGCCCTCGCGGTTGCCGTCCACGTAGGCGCGCAGCACCTTGTCCGTCTGGTGCCGGTGGATCTGGGAGAGCGTGGTGCCCTGCAGCAGGGACAGCTTCGCCGTCGTGTTGCCCGTGGTGACGGCCCCCACGGAACGGGCCTCCAGCACGGCCACCCGCTGGCCCGCCCTCGCCAGCAGCACCGCGGTGGTCAGCCCGGTCAGCCCGGCACCCGCGACGACGGTGTCGTAGTGCGCCTCCGGGACGAACGGGTCCGACGCCGTGGACGGCACCTCGTACGTGTCGAGCCATACGGATTTCATGGAGGAGCTCCCTCGTGATCGGACGGTCGGTGCGGTCGGACCGTGATGCCATCCTGTCGGCCGACAGGTGGGAAGTCCACTGTCCACCTCCGGGGAAACCCCTGCGAACGGGCTGTCGGAGGCGGTTCCTAGACTCGTCCCCATGCCCCCGGAACCGTCCATGGTCGACATCACCCGCATCTACTACGAGCCGGCCGCCGCCGACCTGCCCCGGGGGCGTGAGGTCCTCGAGCGCTGGCCGGACGCCACCCTGGTGGAGGTGCCGAGCCACTGGCAGATCCCGGAGCTGCACGGGGACGAGACCAACGCGCGGCGGTGGGTGCGGATCAAGCGCGAGGCCCTGGTCCTGGGGATCAAGAAGTCGCTGGCGGCACGGCCCAACGGCCGGTCGGCGGACTTCATCGCGCCGTCCACGGCCAACGGGTGCGCCATGGCGTGCGCCTACTGCTACGTGCCGCGCCGGAAGGGCTACAGCAACCCCGTGACGGTCTTCGCCAACATCGAGCAGATCACCGGCTACCTGGACCGGCACATCGGCCGGCAGGGCACCAAGCCGGATTCCAACCAGTGCGATCCGCACGCGTGGGTCTACGACCTCGGGGAGAACAGCGACTGCTCGGTGGACGCGCTGCTCAGCGACAACGTGCAGGACCTCGTGGACCTGTTCCGCCGCCACCCCACGGCCAAGGCGTCCTTCGCCACCAAGTACGTCAACCGGGAGCTGCTGGACTGGGACCCGCAGGGACGGACCCGGGTGCGGTTCTCGCTGATGCCGGCCCACCTGGCCAAGCTGACGGACATCCGGACCACGCCGGTGCCGGAGCGGATCGCCGCCATCGACGACTTCGTGGCCGCCGGGTACGAGGTGCACGTGAACTTCTCACCGGTGATCGTCACGGACACGTGGCTGGCGGACTGGGCCGAGCTCTTCGAGCAGCTCGACGCCGGGCTGAGCGCGGCGGCCAAGGACCAGCTGGCCGCGGAGGTCATCTTCCTGACCCACAACGCCCAGCTCCACGAGGTCAACACGCAGTGGCACCCCAAGGCCGAGGAGGTGCTGTGGCGCCCGGACCTCCAGGAGACCAAACGCTCCCAGAACGGTGCCTTGAACGTGCGGTACCGGTTCCGGGACAAGCAGCGGTACCTGGAGCAGTTCCTGGACCTGCTGCACGAGAAGCTGCCGTACTGCGACGTCCGCTACGCCTTCTGAGGCCGGGATGCCGCGAGCACGGCCCGGATCGCAGCGGCCGGCTCAGGCCACCCGGGGGTCGTAGCCGTCGGTGGGCCGGGAGACCGTGGTCAACAGGAACACCGAGTCCTCCAGCGCCTCCACCGAGTGGCGGGAGTCGGTCAGGGACAGCAGCTCCCCGGCGGTGAGCTCCTCGGCCAGCTGACCGCGCTTGAGCACCCGGACCCGGCCGAGCAGCAGCTGCAGCGTGGCGGCGGGCGGGGAGACGTGCTCGGCGAGCTCCTTGCCGGCGCACAGCGCCATCACCGTCTGCCGCAGCACGCCGTCGTGCACGACCAGCTCCGCGCTGCGCCCGGCGTCGGAGGCACGCGCCCTCGTGAGGTTGGCGGCGGCGAGGTCGTCGAGGCGGGTCATGGGTCCTCCTGGTGGCGCGTCAGCGGTGGGGTCTCAGAGCAGCGTGCCCTCGAGGCGCAGCAGGTACTCCTTGCGCTCCATGCCGCCGGCGTAGCCGGTGAGCCGCCCGTCGGCCCCGATGATCCGGTGGCACGGGACCAGCAGGCTGACGGGGTTGCGGCCGTTGGCGGCGCCCACCGCCTGCGCGGCCCGGGGCGCCCCGACGGCGCGGGCCACCTGTCCGTAGGTGCCGGTCGTGCCGTACGGGATCTGCGCGAGGGCGTTCCACACGCGCACCTGGAACGGCGTCCCGTGGAGGACCACGTCGGCGTCGAACTCCTGCAGCCGTCCGGCGAAGTACTCGCCGAGCTGGTCGCGGACGTGCGGGAGGAGGCTGTCGTCGCGCGCCCCGAACGCGGCGGGGACGGGCCCCTGACGCGCGTCCTCGACGGAGAGCGCCACGAGCGCTCCTGCCTCCTCGACGAGCGCGAGCGGGCCGATGGGCGACTCCACGAGGGCGTGACGGCGAACGGTCGCAGTGGTGGCTGCGGTGGTGGGTGCCGGGCTCAGTCTCAGTCCCATGGACCGATTCTATGCCCGGGGCGGCTGCCCGCGCGGGGTCCGGGCCAGGGTGTACGACGGCTCCCGCAACCGGTAGGTCCATTCGTAGTTCTCGGCGCCCGTGGGGACGTTGAGCAGGGGGTCGAAGCGTTCGTCCTCGCCGAACGGCGCCCCGGGGCCGAGCTCCACGGTCCCGAAGCGCTGCCACGGGCCGAGGGGCGAGGCCCAGTGCAGACCGAGCACCCACGGCTCGGCGGCGACCGACGCCCGGAAGAGGTCCGGGCGGGCCGGCAGCCGCTCCGCCCGGGGACCGGGGTGCGCGGCGACCAGCACGGGGCCGTTGAGACCGCGGTAGGGCATGAAGGAGGCGAACGCGCTGTCCGGGACGTGCCGGTGGAAGGTCGGGACGAAGCGGGAGAGCCGCCCGCTGCCGGCGGTCGCGAGGAGGAGGTCGGCCCGGCCGTGGCTGCGGCCCTCCATCTGCCCGGAGGGCGGCACAGGGCAGCGCAGGGCGAGGCCCAGGATGTCGGGCCATCCCTGCGGGAAGCCGGCCGAGCGGGAGAACCGGGCCCGCACGGGGTCCTCACCGGGCTCGTCGATCCAGCGGATGCCGCTGGTGCCGCCGCCCGTCCTGGTCAGGAGGCCTTCGAGCCCGACGCCCTCCGAGTGGATGGGCCGCTGGGGCCGGAACAGCCCGAGCAGGGCGAACGGCGCGCGGGCGGCGGACCCGAGGAGGGCGCTGATGGGTGCGGCGGTCATACCCCCACGCTACCCGGGGACCCGCGCGCGGATCAGCGGGCCGGGACACGGATCAGCGGCGTGCGACACGGAGCAGCAAGGTGGGACACGGATCAGCGGCGTGCGACACGGAGCAGCAAGGTGGGACACGGATCAGCGGCGTGGGTCACGCATCAGCAGACTGGGACACGCATCAGTGGAGCCGGACACGGATCGGTCCTCGGGCCGTCCGGCCGTCGACCACGTGACCCTGCTGGGTGATGTCGACCAGTCCGTCGTCGGCCATCCGGTACGCCTCCTGCCGCACGTCCTCCATCAGGTCCCGCCAGCCGTCGGGGGACAGGGCGCGGGCGGCCTCGGAGGGACAGACGGTCTTCGCGGGGCCGCGGCGCCGGACCAGCTCGAGCAGCACCGCGCGCAGCTCTGCGGGCGAAGGGGTGGTCACGGTCAGCTCCTCTCCGGGCGGATCCGGTCGCCGTTGGGGACGGGGGCGGGCGATCGCCGCCGGACCCGGTTCACGGCCGGTCGGGCGCCTGCTGCCAGGATGTCAGAACGGCGGCGGGTCCGCGGCCGGTCCGGGTCGGGGCCCGGAGTGCGGAACGCACCGCGGGACACCGTGCGGCGCCGGCGCCGGGCCGGGGCCGGACGAGGGCGTCGAGCTGAGGTTGGGCGAGGATGTCAGGCCGGGGCCCGGTGCGGGTGTCAGGCCGGACCTCGGAGTGGGGGACGACACCGGGGACGGCGTGGGGCCCGGCACCACGTACGGCGCACCCTCCGGATCATGGTCGTGGTGCTCCTGCGGCCACGTCCGATGGACCTGGCCTGCAGGGGAGGTCCACTCCAGCACGCCGAGGTCCAGCCGCCCGGAGGCCAGGTGCTGCACGTGCCATCGGCCCAGCGGGCCGTCCCGGTGCTTGAGCCGGTGGTGGTGCCGGCACAGGTGGGCGAGGTTGTCCGCGGCGGTCCGGCCGCCGTCCGCCCAGGCGATCGTGTGATCGAGGTCGCAGCGCGACGCCCGGCGCCGGCAGCCCGGGAAGCGGCACGTGCCGTCACGGGCGCGCAGGCGGTGCTTGAGGTCCGCGGGCACGGCGTAGGTGCTGCGGTCGCGGTCCAGGACGGTGCCGGTGACCGGATGGGTGAGGATCCGCGACCAGGACGGTGCGCGCGCCGCGATCCGCTCCGCCAGCCCGACCGGGATGGGCCCGTAGCCCTCCAGCTCCGCGCAGCGGGAGGTGTGCGGCACACCCTCGACGGGACCGGGGATCCCCTCCCCCGCGTGCTGGAGGAGGGCGAGGACGGGCACGGTGACCGTCACGTGACCGCGGATGCCGCGCAGGTGGTCGGGCAGGTCGGACGGCTCGCCGTCGAGCAGGAGGTCCGCCAGCACGTCGGCGCGCAGCTGGGGCGGTGTCCGGTGCCCGGGACTCCCGGCGGTGACATCGGACGGCCCGCCGTGGGTCGTCATCGGGGCCGGCGCCGTCCCTGCGGCCCGCGCGGGAGGCACCTCGACCGGGAGCTCGGGGTCCGCGCGCTCGGCGAGTGCGTCGATCCGATCCTGGATCGCGTGCGCGGTGGCCGCGTCCAGGAGGGCGCACAGCTGCGCCATGCCGTCCTCCCGGGGCTCGACCCACACGCACCGGTCCCGCAGCGCCAGCCGGTGGCGCCGCTCCTCGGTCTCGCGCAGCAGTCCGGCGCGGCGCCGGCGCGCGAGGGCGCGCAGCTGGGCCACGGTGCTGTCCGGCGCCCGGAGGAGGAGCTCGTCGACGATCCTCTGCACGCTCTCGACCGGCGCCCGCAGCTGCGGCACGTGGCCGTCGGCGTCCCACACGAGCTCACGCCACAGCTCGACGAGCACACCCGCCTGCCGGAGTCCCACCAGACCCTGTCCGAGCGCCCGGAGGACCTCCGGCAGGTCCTCCGCGAGCAGCACGGCGTCCTCGACCCGGCGCAGCGCGGTGCCCGCAGGGAGCCGGAGTGCCGGGCCGATCTCGTCGGCCACGTCCCGCAGCGTCTGCTCCTCGGGCTCGAGGGAGTGCGGGCCCAGCCGGTCCGCCCCGGGGCGCAGCCACAGCGCCTCGACCATCCAGCGCTGCTCCCGGGCCTCCTCCTGCAGACGCCAGAGCCGGTGGAGCAACCGGTACTGCCGCCCCGCGGCCCGGGCCTCCGCGCGGGACTCCTCGATCAGGGCCCGCACGCCCTCGGAGAACTCCTCGCCGATCCGGTCCAGGTCCGTCTCCTCCCGGAGGGCGTCCTCCAGGCTTCGCGGCGGAACGGCGGTGGTGGCCATGATCCATGGTCCCAGCCGGCTCCGACGGGCTAAGGCGTGACGGGGGCCACCGTCACCGGTCCGCCGTGGGGGGCCCCCCCGGGGCCGCGGGGCCCGGGCGGGGCCCCGCGGCG